>CAITEF010000535.1 GCA_903891315.1 uncultured Rhodospirillales bacterium
CGGCGATGCGGGATTCGACCGCGCCGCTGGTGACGCCGATCTTGTGGATGACATCCCGATGCTCAACGACGAACGGGTGGTTTGAGAGGCTGCGGAGAACGTAAATCGTGCCGCTTTCCTTGTCCCCTTTCTCAACCGACGACCCAAACAAGGGGCCTGCCGTTGGTGAAGTGATACGACGCCCAGCCTCATCCTTGTAAAGCGAGCGCTGCAAAGAGCGGAGCAGCACATCGCTCTCGGTGCCATTGTCGTAGATCACCCGCAGGCGACGATCTGGCCTGTCGTATTCGGTCCTGAATTCATCACCGATATCCGCGACGAAGACCATCTGGCCGCCGAGAATGAACCAATCATCCTTGGCGATGGACGCATCCTGGCCAAACCTGCGCGTCTCTCGGATGCCCTTTTCGATGTCCTTCCGCACACCTTCAAAAAGCGGCTTGAAGGCATCGAAATCGGCGCAGCGCGTGCGGTTGGCGATCTCCTCTGCCGCGCGGATTTCCTCACGCGAGCGGACATGCCTCAGCTCGGTGATGTCATTCGCATCTGCTGGCCCTACGCCCAACTCAGCCAGCAAGGCATCATCATCCAAATCATCGGCCTCGCTGGCCGCCCTTGCGACAATGCCTTCCAGCAGCCCGTGCTTATCCGATGGCTGGAGCAGCGCGCGGCAATCCGCAAGGTCGCGCAGCCGATCAAGCCGCACAGCGTAGAGACGCTCTAAGATATCTCGTCCCTCTCCGTGCAGCGGCTTGCGACCGTGCTGCTCATAGAAGCGCTCAATATCCTCAAACCCAGCTATGATCCGCTCTTCCTGCGGGGTTCGCGCTGAAGCCTTCTTGGTCTCAATCTCTACGCCAAGCGCTGCCAGCAGCTCGTCATCATTCATCTCATCCACGGCGGGCCTCGGCTGCTTTACGAGCGAGGAAAGCGACACCCTCGGCCATGCGCTTCTCCCATGGGTCCATGGCATTGATATCCGGCAAGCGGCCATGCTCTTGCTTGAACTTCAGAGCACGACGAGCGAGGTCCCGCGCTTCATCCTCGCTCAGGTTGATGCGTCGGCTGGCGATGGCAGCCGCGACCTGCTTCAACGAATTTTCGTTCATTGTCTTGGCGAGGATAGAATAGGCCGCAGCGAAGGGATTGATGCTGTCGATCAGATCAATGTCCAACTCCGTGACGCTGAGAGCGAACTTACGCACACCATCAATCAGCGCGGTGTTGCCCTTGACCTCATCCTCACTGCCTCCAGCGACCAAAGCCTTGGCCTTCTGCGTAAGGTTCAGTGCGGCCACGGCATGCTGCCGGACAGCTTCCTGATCCACGTCACTCAGCTCCGGATAGCGCTCCTTCACGATCTTGCCCATGCGCAGCTGGGTCAGCTCCTCCGGCACGGTCTCATCATCGAAGATGCCGCGCTCCACCGCTGATTTGTCTTGGACGAAGGCCGTGATCACCTCATTCAGGTCCTCGCGGCATACCCGCTGCGCTTCCGGGCTCTGCGGCGGCACGAGGCCCTTGATCTCGACATGAAACTCGCCGGTCTCTTCCTTGAAGCCGATATTGGAACGCTCGCTGCTGTAGCCACCTTCGCCATAGTTGAAGCCCTCAATGGGGCCGTTGTCCTTCGGCGTGAAGTTGAAACGCGGTGCCAGCACCTGTTCCATCAGCAGGCTGGCTGCGATGGCTTTGAGCGTGTCATTGATCGCGGTGGTCACCAGCGCTTCGCTCGCATCCGGCTCCGCGATGAGATTGGTGAAGCGTGCGGAAGCCTTGCCCGGTGCGTCGCGCGTCGCGCGGCCGATGATCTGGATGACCTCGGTGAGGCTGGCACGATAGCCGACCGTCAACGCATGCTCGCACCAAATCCAATCAAACCCTTCCTTGGCCATGCCGAGCGCGATGATGATGTCCACATGGTCGCGGTTGTTGCGCTGCGTTGGGTCCTTCAAGCTGCCGACGACCTTGTCGCGCTTGGCCGGGTTGTCATCCACCAGGTCGGCAATGCGCAGCAACTTGCCATCCGCGCAGCGCACCAGGTGGAAGCCCGTGGCCGGGTCCTCCCCCTGCCAGTCGCCCAGCGCTTCCAGTATCTCGTTCACCTCCTTCTCCTTGTCCTTCGTGCTCTCGCGCGAATTAACGTTGGGGATGTGAAGGATGGTTTTTTTGGCTGGATCAAGCACTTCCATGATCGCATCCAGATAGCGACCACTGTAAAAATAGTAGCCAATATCCAGCGACTTGAGGAACTGATAGCCGTTCAGCTGCTCATAATAGGTGTAGGTGACGGTGGTGAATTTGGCCTCATCTGCCGGCGATAGCACGGCTTCCGCGTCGCCCCGGAAATAGGAACCTGTCATCGCCACGATGTGAGCCTTGTCGCGCGCGATGAACTGAGCGAGCTGCGCACCAAGCCTGTTGCCCGGGCTGGCGCTGACATGGTGGAACTCATCCACGGCCAGCAGCCGGTCGTCAAAGGCTTCCACGCCCAGCTCATCCACCGCGAAGCGGAAGGTGGCGTGGGTGCAAACCAACACCCGGTCCTTGCTGGCCAGGAACTCACCCACGGCCTTGACCTTGGACTTGGCCACGCGGGCTTCGTCAATGCCCGGCGCATTGCACAGGTTCCACTGCGGCTGCACCACCCAATCCGCCCAAAAGCCGAATTTCGACAGCGGCTCATCCGCGAAACTGCCGCCGATGGAACGCTCCGGTACCACGATGATGGCCTGCTTGAGCCCTTGGTTGTGCAGCTTGTCCAATGCCACAAACATCAGCGCGCGGGATTTGCCGGAAGCCGGTGGGGATTTGATCAGCAGGTACTGCTCACCACGATGGGCATAGACCCGCTCCTGCATCACCCGCATGCCAAGCTCATTCGGCTTGGTTGATGCGCCGGTATGTGACGTTTGGACCGAGACCGAGGGGATGATCCGCTGCTGCTGGCTACCGATGGCGGTCATGCCTTGGTCCTCACCTTCTTCGTCGTCGGCTGGGCTGCGGTCATCTTGACGTAGAGATCGAACAGCTTTTCCAGACGCTCTGTGTCATTCTTGAAGCGTCTGCCAATGTAGATGCGCTCAAGCACCTCATCGTTTTCCTCGTGCGCACGACGTAGATCGCTGGGCATCTCGTCCGGATCGTAGAGGTCAGCGATGGTAGCCGGGAAGTGCGCTTCACGAGCGAGCAGGATGTTTTCGGCGCAGCGCGTGAGATTGGCTTTATCGTTCTCGGTAAGCTTTGGGACTGGGAAGGTATTCCAACCGAGGGTGTTGGAGTAGCGAAAATCTGTCTTCAGCTTCCCGCAGACGGTGGCGATCCAAGCAGTGTGAAGCCGGGATGTGAGCAGAGACAGAAGCCAAGGGTCGGAGCGGTATATTACAAGTGACGGAGCCATTGCGACGGCATGATCTTCAACAATATCACAGGGATAGAACTCACGGAGTTCAGACGAAAGTTGCGCCACAACAATCTTGCGCGTCATAATGAAGCGAGTTTCATCAAATTCGTGTGGTTTTTTCGCCAGTTCTTGCGTAGATTTTTTAGGACTTGCTAAACGCATAGCACTCACTGCCGATAGTCGATCACAAATTGGTGGGATCAGTTGCGCAGACTCTTTCATCGCATCGCTAATAATTAATGCAAATCTGACAACTCCTTTGATTAATTCTTGACCGCCAAATATACGTCCAATCATCTGACTTACTTCAGGATAAGTGTGGACCAAATGCTCCCTCTCAAACGCGCTAAGAACCAAGTTCCCACCGTCGGTCAATTTATCTCCCGACAGCATTTCCGGAAGGCCGGCCAACTGATCAGAGCGAGTTGATATGAAAACATTCTTAAAATTTAAAAGGTACGGATTGATATTATCTGATATAGAGCAAGTCGTATTTCCGCCCATTTCAGAAAATATCTTTTTTTGCGCCAGGCGCCCTTTTTTCGCTATTCCGACTATAACCACGGTTACGCCAGCATTTTTGCTGGCAAGATTATTCCATTTAAAGCTCGTGTGAGCGAAGGCGATTTCATGGCCCGAGTTGAAAATTTGAGGCCACAAAATTGCCACTTGCTGCCCTTGGCATATGGAATTTGTGGCAACAAAAGCAGCAACCGCATCAGATTTCTGGGAAAATTCCACTGCCTTGACAAACCAGCCAGAAACATAATCAAGAGACTTCCAATTGGATTTCCATCCATCGAAAATATTTGTAAGATCCGATTTGTGGTCGGAAGTCTGCATTTTCGTTCCCAAGTAGGGTGGATTGCCACAGATATATGTCTCTCCTCCTGTATTATCGAAATTGATCTGCGCTTGGTCCAACGGTGTAGAAAACAGATCATCTCCATGCAGCTTCACCCCCGTTCCGGTCGGAGGGCAGATGCTCAGCCAGTCAAGCCGGAGCGCATTGCCGCAGGTAATCCAGTTCTGCTCGTCTAGTGGTAGGAACTCCTGAAGCGCTTCCTGCTGGCCACGATAGAGCACGTCGCATTGATATTCTGCAATGATAAGGGCTAACCGGGCGATCTCGGCCGGAAAGTCACGCAGCTCGATACCGCGAAAGTTGGTCACCGGGATATCAGTGCGGATGTGCTGCTCACCCCGCCGCCGATTGATCTCGGCCTCAATCTCTCGCATCTGCTTATAGGCGATGACGAGGAAGTTGCCGGAGCCGCAAGCCGGGTCAAACACCCGTATCTTGGCCATCCGCTTGCGAAGGTTCAGCAGCATGCGCGCGTTGTCACCGGCCACTTCCAACTGCGCCCGCAAGTCATCCAGGAACAGCGAGTTCAGCACCTTCAGGATGTTCGGCACGCTGGTGTAGTGCATGCCCAGCGCACCGCGCTCCTCATCCTCGGCAACGGCCTGGATCATGGAACCGAAGATGTCCGGGTTGATCTGCTGCCAGTTCAGCCGTGCGGCGGCCAGCAGATAGCTGCGCGCGATGCGGCTAAACCTGGGGCAATCAGTCGCACCGGCAAACAACGCACCGTTCACATAGGGAAACTTGTCCGCCCAACTGCGCACACCAGCCGCTGCCCGCGCATCAAACTTGATGTCCATCGCGCGGAACAGCTCGGCCAGCACCTCATGCGTGTTGTTAGACTGGCTGTCGGCCATCTGCTCGATGGTGGTGGTGAACAGCCGGCTGGGGAAGATGCCGGTATCCTCCGCAAAGAAGCAGAAGATCAGCCGCGCCATGAAA
>CAITEF010000536.1 GCA_903891315.1 uncultured Rhodospirillales bacterium
GGAAGACGGGGTGATCTACCACGCGCGCGACATGGCCATCGTCCGCGCCAAGCTCTGCCACGCCCCGGTGGTGTTGGCTTCGGCGACGCCATCGCTGGAGACATATTATAATGTCGAACATGGTCGCTATCGCCATTTGACCTTGCCCTCGCGGCATTGCGGGGCGTCGCTGCCTGCGGTTGAGATTGTCGATCTGCGCGATTTTCCCGCCGAGCGCGGCGATTTTCTCTCGGCCAAGACGGTCGCCGCCATCAAGGAGACGCTGGCACGTGGTGAGCAGGCGATGCTGTTTCTCAACCGCCGTGGCTATGCGCCGCTCACTTTGTGCCGCCGCTGCGGACATCGGGTGCAATGTCCGAACTGCACGGCGTGGCTGGTCGAACATCGTGCCCGGAAGATTCTCACCTGCCATCATTGCGGCCACACCGAGACCATCCCGCCCGCCTGCCCGGCCTGCGGGGCCGAGTCGAGCCTGACGGCCATCGGCCCCGGCGTGGAGCGGATTGCCGAGGAGGCCGGACGGCATTTCCCCGAAGCGCGTCTGCTCGCGATGGCGTCCGACACGCTCACCGGCCCGAATGCCGCCGCGGAAGCTGCCGCCCGGATCGAGCGGCGAGAGGTTGATCTGATCATCGGCACGCAGATTGTCGCCAAAGGCTGGCATTTTCCGCATCTGACGTTGGTGGGAGTCGTGGATGCCGATCTCGGCCTCGCGGGTGGCGATTTGCGCGCATCGGAGCGGACCGTGCAATTGCTGCATCAGGTCGCCGGGCGCGCCGGGCGGGCGGAGGCTCCCGGACGCGTGCTGTTGCAAAGTTTCAACCCAGAGCATCCCGTGATGCAGGCCTTGCAGGCGCAAGACCTTGCAGCGTTCCGCGAGCGTGAATCGGCCGAACGCAGGCCGGGGCACTGGCCACCCTATGGTCGCCTCGCGGCCCTGATCATCAGCGCCGAACGCGAGACAGATGCGGAACAAGCGGCCCAGGCTTTGGGCAATATGGCCCCGCACGGCGCGGGAATTTTGGTTCTCGGCCCGGCCCCCGCACCGCTCGCCATTTTGCGCGGCCGACACCGTCGACGGCTGCTTTTGAAGGTGCGTCGGGACATCGTTATACAAAAATTGCTGCGGGCTTGGCTCGCGTCGGTTCCGATACCATCCGCCGTGCGCGTGGATGTGGACGTCGATCCTGTGAGCTTTCTGTAATCTTCGCTTGAAAAACCGCCTCTGCGTGCGTTGCGTGGTGGGAGGTCGCATGCTAGATGCCCGCCGTCCGTGAAACGTCACGTGACCGACTTGGTCCCGCCCGCGCTCGTGTGGGGGGATGTAGCAGACGGAACCGCACCTTTGGCCACAGGCGGCTCAACCATTTCCAGCGGCGGCGGGCTCACAGACCGCTATGCTGCTGCGTTGTATTCCCTCGCTGAAGACCAATCAGCACTCGACCAGATTGTCGGTGAGATCGAAGCCCTCGGGCGACTCATCGATGAGAACGCCGATCTGCGCCGTCTTCTCGGCAGCCCGCTCATCGATCTGAAGACCGCGCAGAGCGCGCTTTCAGAGTCGCTCCGCTCGCAGGGCTTCTCGAAATTGACGCAGGATTTCGTCGGCGTCGTGGCGGGCAATCGTCGCCTCAATGCCTTGCGCGGAATCGTGACTGCTTTTGCTGCCCTGGTGGCAGCCAAGCGTGGTATTGTGGTGGCTGATGTCACCACCGCCTTCCCAATGACCGACGTGCAGGAGCAGCAGCTCCGTGCACGGTTGATCGAAGCCGGTTACGGCCAGGTCAACCTTGCCAAGCGCGTCGATGCTTCGATCCTGGGCGGACTGATCGTGAAGATCGGCGCTCGTTTGTATGACACCAGCTTGAAGTCGCGCTTGCAGCGGCTGCAATACGCTATGAAGGGAGCCGCCTGATGGAAATCCGTCCCGCCGAGATCTCGGAGATCCTCAAGAAGCAAATTGCTTCCTTTGACACCGAGGCCAATGTCTCCGAAACCGGTCAGGTTCTGTCCGTCGGTGACGGCATTGCCCGCGTGTTTGGTTTGCAGAACGTGATGGCCGGCGAGCTCGTTGAGTTCCCCGGCGCTGGCCTCAAAGGCATGGCGCTGAACCTCGAGACCGACAATGTCGGCGTCGTGATCTTCGGCGATGACCGCGCCATCCGTGAAGGCGACACCTGCAGCCGCACCGGCACCATCGTCGACGTCCCC
>CAITEF010000537.1 GCA_903891315.1 uncultured Rhodospirillales bacterium
CGGCATCGCCTTTCGCCGGACGGCGGATCACGGTGAGAAAGTGATGGTGGTCCCGCTCGGGGATCGGGAGGCGGCGCTGCCGATGCGCGCGATCCGCCGGGAGTTCGACATCGATGAGGCCAGTGAGGATGGCCAGATGCTGGCGTTGATCGATGCCGCACTCGATCATGTTCCGGGCATTGCCTTGGGCGACACGCTGCCCACCGAGGTGGTCAATGGCGAGGCGTCTTGGAAGGTCGAGCCGCATCATCTTTGGCTTTCTGCGGCCCGGTTGCGGTCCGGTCTGCTCTCCTGGCTGCGTCCTGGCGCCAATCCCGGTCTGGAGCCAGCCAACGCGATGGAGGCGCTGATGGCCGACCCAAATTTGCGCGCGCAGGTGCAGTCCGCCTTCGAGCAGGCCGCTTATGTGCTCGGCCTGCCCGACGCTGCGGCAGCGGTTGCCGAGGTCGACCGATTTGCGCAGGAATTGTCGCATATCGAGGCGCTGTGCGAATGGCTGCTGGGGCGGGTTCAGGCGCTGGTGCGTCGCTTGGCCTCGCTGCCGCCGCAGCGTGGGGTGGATCGCGCGCGCGCCGAGATGTTGCAGCGGGTTGGCCAGCTTTCTAGCACTGCGTTGCGGAGCCTGCGCGACCGGTTCGACATTATCGATGCGCAGACGGGCGAATTGATGGCCGTGCTGCGCAACCCGGAGCAGCAGATTGTCTTCATCCACCAGCATCGCGACCAATTGCATGCTGAGTGGCTGGAATGGGAGCCGGTGCTCAAGCAATGGGACGGCTTGCCGATTGGTGCGAGCGAGGCGTTCTGGACGGCCTTGGCCGCGACCTATCACCTGCTCGCCCGCCGCCATTTGCCGCAGAGCGCGTGGCATCGGGCGGGACAGGCGGCGATGGAGGCTGTGGGCGTGCGCGAAATGGCGTGGTGATCCACTTCCCGCTTGGCGGCATTGCTGGCATGGAGCGCCGGACTGCTGCGTGTGCTGGGGGCTGGTGTGATCGATTGGGGTGAATTCGGCGATCTGGTGGCGGAGTTGTTGCCATTCCTCGCTGAGCCGAAGGCGGGTGGTGTTGCCGACGGCGCGCATGATCTGGCGCATCTGCGCCGGGTTTGGACCAACGCGTTCCGGATTGCGGCTGCCGAGGGCGGCGCGGACCGGGTTCTGGCGGCCAGCGTGGTACTGCATGATTGCGTCTCGGTGGAGAAGAACTCCCCGTTGCGCTCGCAGGCCTCCAGGCTTGCAGCCGCGCGGGCGGCAGAGATCTTGGCGGGGCTGGGCTGGAGCGGCGGCGAGGTGGAGGCGGTGCGGCATGCGATTGAAGCGCATAGTTTCTCGGCTGAAATTCCGACCGAGACGTTGCATGCCCGCGTGTTGCAGGACGCCGACCGGTTGGATGCGATTGGCATGATCGGGGTGGCGCGGTGTTTTTACACGGCGGGGCGGATGGGCTCGTCGTTGTATCACCCGGAAGATCCGCGCGCTGAGGCGCGTCCGTTGAACGACGCGGCTTATGCGCTCGACCATTTCCGCGCCAAGTTACTGCTGCTGGCGGACGGCTTTCAGACGCCGACGGGGGCTGCCATTGCGCGCGAACGGACAGCGGCGATTGCGGGGTTCATGGCGGTGTTTGAGGCGGAGATTGGGGCGTAGGGCTTGGGAATTAAGGAGGAAAGCTTCGGCGTTCCGGCCACCAATCCGTCATCGTGAGCGAAGCGTAGCGATCCAGGCGTCACAGAGCCGGATCTTGCCCCCCTGGATCCTGACGCTTCGCTCAGGATGACGGTTTGGTGCGACGTGACACGAACAGATGACTGGTCACGTTCGGGCAGCGAGCGTTACGGATCGTCTGTTTTGGATGGGTTGACGTCACAGGCAGCCCAAAACATTGATTGGCCGCTTCCTGGACGGTGCTCCCGGAAACCAAGCAGTCCGCTCTCGGCCAATTAACGATGTGGGGCAGGCAGATCTGATTTGCCTTCAGCATGCGACGCTTAAGAGCATCAACTGTCGGTGGCTTTTGGGGAGGCGCAACCAACGATAGTCGTCCCCCAAGAATAGCCGTTCTTGGGGGGGCTTTTCGTAGGGGCGTCATGGACAATCACATGAGCCCTGGCCTGAGCCTAATCGGCGACACTCGTATCATCCTGTTGATCCATAAAGCGGAATTGCGGTTTGGCATTCGGCTGTTGTTTCGGTTCGGTAAAGCCGCCGGCCTCCACGAGGCGCGCGAACAATCCGCGCTGCTCACGTAGCGTTTGGAAATCGCCGCGCTCGACGATCCGTCCGTTGTCGAACACCAAAATCAAATCTGCGTCCGCCACGGTCGACAGACGGTGAGCGATGATGAAGGTCGTGCGCCCGGCCCGCAGCGTGTCCAAAGCGCGCTTGATCTTGGCTTCGGTTTCGGTGTCGAGCGCGCTGGTGGCCTCGTCGAGTATGAGAATGGGGGCGTTTTTCAAAATCGCTCGGGCGATGGCGATCCGCTGACGCTCACCGCCGGACAAGGTGGCACCGCGTTCGCCCGCCAATGTGGCAAATCCTGCAGGCTTGCTGGTGATAAACTCCAATGCCTCTGCCAGCCGCGCCGCCTGTTCCATCTCGGCGTCGCTCGCCTCGGGACGACCGATACGGATGTTGTCGCTGATCGAGCGGTTGAACAGCCCGGCCTCTTGGAACACCACAGCAATCGCCTGACGCAACGATCTGAGGGTGATTTGGCGAATGTCATGGCCGTCGATCAGAATCTGACCTGAGTCAGGATCGCGCAGTCGTTGCAGCAGGGCCAACGTGGTGGATTTGCCCGAGCCGGTCGGCCCCACCAGCGCCACGGTCTGCCCAGTCTCGGCGGTGAAAGACAAGTCGGCCACACCGGGCGATCCGGTGTCGTAGCGAAACGACACGGCGCGATATTCCACTCGGCCCTGCACCGCATTGAGCGGCAGAGCGTCGTTTGCTTCGATGATGCTGAGCGGTGCGTCGCAGAGGGAAAAAAAGCTCTGAAGTGTGGGGGCCTGCAGAAAAATGCGCGTGACAAAGCCGGAGAGCTGTTCAAGCTTGGCAATTAACAGCCCGGCGAATGCGACAAAGGAGACGATTTCGCCGACGCTTGATTTCCCGCTCGCCTGAAGGACGGAGCCGATAGCGAAGATGGCGATCATGGTGATGGTGGACGCCGCCCTTGTGAGCACCGTCAGGATCCCCCACCAGGTCAGCACCGGATATTGTGCGGCCAGCAACGACGCCATCATTTGGCGCAGCGCCGCGGATTCATTGGCGATGCGCGAGAAGCTCTGCACGATCATCACATTGCCGATCACATCACCCACGCGCCCGGCAACAGAGACGTGGTAATCCTCCACCAAGGATTGTTGGTCGGTGGTTTTGTAAACCACCAGCACGTTCAGGCCGCAATACAGTCCGGCGAGGAGCGTCAAGGCCGTTGCCATCTGCCAATTCATGTAGATCGCGGTGGGCACGAGCAGCACGATGCTGATCACGGCCGCCACCTGCTCGCGCATGAAGGCGAGCCAGATTTGGAAGAGATTGTCGCTGCCTGCCATGATGGTGCGGATAACCGCACCGGCGCCATGTTCGGACAGATAGCTTGCCGGCAGGGCAATCGAGCGTTCAAAGGCAGCGCTCATCGCGGCCAGACGCTGCCGATGGGCGAGGCGATCCGCGAACACCGCCACGAACACGCTGCCCAGAATGCCGAACAGGCCCAAACCGGCCCAGGCTGCAATGATGTCGAACGCCAGCCCGCCTTTGGCCAGCGCGTCCACCACCCTGCCGAACAAGACTGGCTCGGCCAGCGTGACGGCGCCAATCAGCGCATTTGCCACAACCAGGACCACCGTCAATCTTGCCTCGGACGACAGCATCGCGAGGCTGCGGCAGTAGATTCGGATCAGGCGCATCTCGAAACTTCCAGGAAGCCTGCAGCTGGGCTCCCGCGTAGCCTATGTGCCGATCAATCGGAAGCGCCATCATTCAGGTGATCTGTCACCCTATTGGCAGATGCCCTCCGGACCGCCAGATAACGACAGCCGATAGGAAGCTGTCGAGGCACCAATCTCTGGATGATCGCGCGATGACGCCTGCCCCCGATCTGCATGCACACTCCTATGTGACTCACGATCCGTTTGCGGCAATCCGCAACGCACCGCAGGGTCGGCCCTTTGTGGTGGCGCAGCTTGGACAATCCCTTGATGGCCGCATCGCCACCAACACCGGAGAGAGCCGCTGGATCAACCGAGATGCCGCCCTCGATCATGTCCATCGCCTGCGCGCGGAGGTGGATGCGGTGGTGGTCGGGGTCGGCACAGCCATTGACGATGACCCACAGCTGACGGTGCGTCGCGTCTCAGGGGCGAGCCCCGCGCGGGTGATCATCGATCCATGGGGCCGTCTGCCGTCTGAGTCGCGCTGTTTGGCACCTGACGGGGTGCGCCGCGTGATTGTGCGTGCCACGCAAGGGGCGGTGCCGGAGGGATGCGAGAGCGTTGTGGTATGCCCGCAGGAGCGCCGCATGTGTCCGCGCGCCATTGTGGATGCCTTGCTGGCCCTTGGTCTGCGTCGTTTGCTGATAGAGGGCGGCGCCTCCACAGTGTCGCAGTTTATCGATGCGGACGCAGTGGACAGACTTCATCTCCTTGTCGCACCAATCATTATCGGGTCTGGTAAGACAGGATTGTCACTGCGCCCGATCTCGCGGCTTGCCCAGGCAGCGCGCCCGCGTTGCCAAGTGCAAGTGTTGGCGGATGGCGATGTGTTGTTTGACTGCGATATGCGTTCCCCTGCCTGAAGGAGAATATAATGTCTGAGAACCCCGCCTCGCTTCCCTTTGTCGGCTACAGCCTCCCCGCACGGGTGTTTCACTGGACCATCGCAGCCGCCATTCCTGTCACGCTGGTGATTGCGTTGATTATGGATGGCGAGATTTTTGGATTTTCCGAGGCCGCGCAGGGCGTGTTGTTCGACACGCACAAGCTGATCGGCCTGGTGATCCTGTTGGTGGTGCTGTTGCGCGTCGCCTATCGCCTGAAGAACGGCGCCCCGCCACAGAGCGAGTTGATGCCGGAAATGCAGCGGAAAATCGGCTCGATCACCCATGTGCTGCTGTATGTGCTGTTGCTGGTGATCCCGGTGCTTGGCTACGCTGGGTCGCAGTTGTTCGGGGCAATCAATCTGTTCAACCGGCTGCCGATACCAGTCTTTCTTCCGCACGACGAGAAACTGGGCGATCGGGTGTTCGTGATCCATACATTTTTGGGCTACGCGATCATGGCATTGGCAGCACTGCATATTGGTGCGGCACTCTACCATTTGGTTGTGCGAAAGGACGGCGTGTTTGCTCGGATGTGGCCGGGCATGCGGCTGAAATAGCCGCGTCTCAGCCACGCACGCGGCGCAGCGTCTGGGCAATGCGGCTGGCAGTGTCTGTCCAGCGCGGCAAGGATTGACCTGCGTTCCAGGCGGCATCGGCCATCGCACGGCGGAGCACGGCGTTGTTCATCAGCGCGCGCAAAGCATCACACAGCGCTGCCGCGTCGCCCGGGGGAACAATACACAGCGCGGAACGCGGCACCGTCTCGGCGGCAGCACAGCCTGATGTGCAGACAATCGGTAGGCCGCGGACCAGTGCCTCGCC
>CAITEF010000538.1 GCA_903891315.1 uncultured Rhodospirillales bacterium
CTTCATGGATGAACTGGCCGAAGCGGCCGGGGTGGACCCGGTCGCGTTCAGGCTGCGTCATCTGAAGGATGAGCGCGCGAGCGATGCAATCCGCTTGGCTGCCGAAAAATTCGGCTGGGCGGATTGGAAGCCGAAACATCCCGGCCATGGCCGCGGCTTTGCCTTCGCCCGTTACAAGAACATCGCCGCCTATTGCGCGGTGGCGCTGGAATTGACGGTAGAGCACGAGACCGGGCGGGTGCAGCTTGACCGTGTGGTATCCACGGTGGATGGCGGCACCCCGGTCAACCCGGACGGCATGATCAACCAGATCGAGGGCGCGATCATCCAATCGGCGAGCTGGACGATGTATGAGCAGGTGAATTTCGACACGCGCCACATCACCAGCGCGGATTGGAGTGGCTATCCGATTATCCGCTTCCCGGCGGTGCCCGCGAGCGTGGAGGTGCACATCATCCCGCGCCCCGGCGAGCCGTTCCTCGGCGTGGGCGAGGCGGGCCAGGGCCCGGCGGCGGCGGCGCTGGCCAATGCGATCCGCAACGCGACCGGGGCAAGGCTGCGCGACATGCCGTTGTCGGCTGAGCGGATCAAGGCAGCAATCGGGTTTTAGGAACATAGCACGATGAAGCGTCGCGATCTGATCGCTTTGGGGGCGGCAAGCGCAATCTCCGCGCAGCTCGGGGCCCCGCATATCGCGCGCGCCCAGGCGCTGTCGAAGCTCAGCTTCATTCCGGTGACCGACCTCACCGTGCTCGACCCATTCTTTGCAGGCCCCGACGTGACGAGCCTGCACGCGTTCAACGTCTATGAGACGCTGTATGCGATGGACCGGACTCTGGTGCCGCAGCGCCAGATGGTGGCGGGCGAGACCGTCGAGGATGGCGGCAAGCGTGTGACGATGACGCTGCGTGAGGGGCTGCGCTTTCACGACGGCGCGCCGGTGCTGGCGTCTGACGTGGTGGCCAGCCTGCGCAAATGGGGCACGATCGACGTGCTTGGCGCCAAGCTGATGTCGGTGACCGACAGTCTGACCGCCGTGTCGGACAGCGTGGTGGAGTTTCGGCTCAAACGGCCCTTCCCGCTGCTGACGACAGCGTTGTCCAAGCCAGGGACGTTCACCGCCTTCATCATGCCGGCGAGGCTGATCCCGCTCTCCGGCACCGGCAAGTTGACCGAGATTGTCGGCAGTGGGCCATATCAGTATCGCGCCGATGAGCGGGTGATCGGCTCACGCGTCGTCTACACCAAGTTTGACGCATATGTGCCGCGCAAGGAGCCGGGAAACTGGCTGGCCGGTGGCCGCGTCGCGCATTACCCGCGCGTGGTCTGGACGGTGATCCCCGATGCGGCGACGGCAGCCGCCACGATGCAGAAGGGGGAGGCGGATTGGTGGGGCGATACGCCGCCCGATCTGGCACCGTTGCTGCGGTCGGACAAAAGATTGCAGGTTCAGGTGCAGGATCTGCTCGGCGGCGACATGGTGATGCGTTTCAACGCGCTCTATCCGCCGTTCGACAATCCGGCACTTCGCCACGCCATCCTTCCCGCGATCAGGCAATCGGAGTTCATGACCGCCATCTGCGGCGAGGACCGCTCGCTGTGGCGTGACGGTGTGGGGGCGTTCAGCCGAGGCAAGCCGATGAGCAGTGATGCCGGGCTTGAGATCATGACGGGCAATTTGGATGCGGCGCGTGCAGCGGTGAAGGCGGCGGGCTACCAGGGCGAGAAGATCGTGGTGATGGTCGCCGCCGACTATCCGGCGCTGTACGCGGTCGCGATGGTCGGCGCCGATCTGCTCAAGAAACTCGGCTTCACGGTGGAATTGCTCACGCTCGATTACGGCAGTTACACCCAGCGCCGTGCCAGCAAGGCGGTGCCAGGGCAGGGCGGTTGGAACGTGTTCTTCAACAATTTCAACGGCTACAGCCGACTGGACCCCGCCGCCCATCTAGGCATTTCCAGTGCCTGGGCGGGTTGGCCGAAAATCGACGAGATCGAGGGGCTGCGCGATCGCTGGTTCGAGGCGGCGGATCTGGCCAGCCAGCGCGAGATCGCGCGGCAGATTCAGCTATTGGTGGTCCGCGACGCCCCGTTCATCTCGCTGGGCACGTTCTACGGCCTGACCGCGTTCGACCGCCGCCTGACCGGCATCGAGCACGGCATTTCGCCGTTCTTCAATGTCCGCCCAGCGTGATGATCAGGGCGTGATGATCAGGGTGTGATGATCAGGCGGGCGATGGCGATCCCGGCCTCGCCGCCGACGGCATAGAGCAGGTAGGTGTCGCCATCCTCCTGGTAGATTGCCGGGTCGCGCAGTTGGTTGACCACGCCATATGCGGTGCTGCGGATCGAGGGCAGGTTCGGCGCATGCGCCCCTTCCCAGGCGAATTCCGGGCGGAGGATCGTCTCGGGCGTGCTGTGCGTCCAGCCATGCCAATCGCCTTCCAGCCGGATGCGGCTGAGGAGAATGCTCTCCGGCGCGTCGCCGACCTGGGTCCAGAACACCAGCAATTCGTCACCGATTTGCAGCAGGGCCGCGTGGCGCATGTTCGGGTTGAACAAGGTGGGGCCTGGCTCGAAGCCGCCTATGCCGTCCGCCGAACGGGACAACAGGCCGGGCATCGCCAAGGCGTAATGCATCCCCGCATGTTGGAAGATGCGCATATAGGGCCTGCCGATCACCTCGGGCAAAGCACTGAAGTTGATGCCGTCCTTGGAGATGGCGAGGCGGGAGACCTGATGGCCGACACCGTCGAGGCCATGAAAATACATCAAAATACGACGATTGGCCGCGTCGATATGCATATCGGGGGAGGCGATGTGCGGCGTGGTGATCTCGGAGAGCACATCATGCGATATCGCGGCGCGGTTCTTGTACAACGCCTCGAAATGCGCCAATTGCTCTTGGGTGACGCTGGGCGGTTGGGTGAGGAAGCCGGACTGCGCCAGATGCAGGCTGCCGGGCTGGTGGATACGCCAAGGGCCGGTCAGCACATCGGCATAGGCGAGGCGGATATAGCTGCCTTTGTGGTCGGCGAAATAGAGGTAGTAACGCCCAAGGCGACCTTCCACCCAGTCCGGCACGCGGATCAGCGACGGGCCTTGGATGTTGACGCCGATGCTGGGATCAAGTTCCGGCCCGATGATCGGGCCATCGGCAAGGCGTTGCACGGCGATCTTCATGGTTTTGCTCCTGCTGCGGCCATTCGCGACGCTGTGTGTTTGTGTGATCGGCTTGGCGTGGTGTGGACGTTGGCGTCACCATGGCTTCCTTCGGCCCGTATGAGAAGTTTGCACCAACACATCCCGGTGCCAAACGGCAGGCGGCGGATTGGTGTTGTAGGGTGCGTGCCAAGCACCATGAGGATCGTCATTGCGCGCGAAGCGCGGCAGTCCATCGCGATGCAGCCAACCCAGCGACGGATTGCTGCGCTTCGCGCGCAATGACGGGTTGGTGGGTGGGCCGGCGGTATTTTTGCGTGAATCTGCGTGATTCATGCCGATTTTGCTTCCTGGCCGGCCTTTGCCTGTGGCCTATATTGGCCGATGGACACCACATTCTCACAATCAGCGCCTGACATCACCGCACGACTGCGGATGATTCTGCACGGACTGCGTTTGCTGATGGGGACCTGGGGGCTGGAGGGGCAGATCGCGCTGCTGTTGTGGACGCGCACCGGGCGGATTTTCGGCAAGATCGAGCGGATGTTGGAGCGGTTCCGGGCGGCGACGCTGCGGGTTGGATTGCCTCGGGGGAGTTGGAGGTAATTCCGCTCCATTGACCGGTCGAAACCGTGGCCACGCATCGGCACCTCCTCTTCATAGGGGAGGCCAGATCAGCGAAATTGTGAAACTGCACAGCAATGACAGCGTTTTAGATATCCAATACCAACTCACCCCGCGCCCGGCTGATGCAGGCCACGAACTTGTTCGACTTCTCGTGCTCCATCAGCACCAGATCACGATGATCCAGATCTCCCGAAACCACATCGACAATGCAAGTCCCGCAAGAGCCCGCCTCGCAGGATGACGCGATCACCACCTCAGCGTCGCGCAGAACCTCCAGCACGCTCCGCCCCACGGGAATCTCGAACACAGCGCCGGTCTTTGCCACGCGTACGGTGAATGGCGCATCCTCGGCCGTGGTCGACTTCGCCGTGCCGAAATCCTCGAAATGCACCGCCCCGCTCGACCAATGCCCGGTCATATCGCGCACCGCCTGCATCAGCCCGCGCGGGCCGCAGCAATACAGATGCGCCCCTTTCGGCTTCTCCAGCACCGGCCAGAGATCAAGCGATTTCTCCGGATCGCCGCCATCCATATGCATCACCACGCGGCCCCGGAACTCAGGGGCGGACAACTCCTCGCGAAACGCCATCGAGCCTGCGTCGCGCCCGAGATAATACAGCCGGAACGGCTTGCCCCCGGTCGCCACCAAATGCCGCGCCATCGACAGCATCGGCGTGATGCCGATACCGCCTGCAATCAGCACATAAGACGGTGCGTTGGACGCCAGCGCGAAATCGTTGCGTGGCGCGGTGACCTCCAGCAGGTCGTCGGTCTTCACATCATCGACCATCGAGATCGACCCGCCACCTCCCGCCGCCTCGCGCTTGACCGCAATCTGATAAGCATCGCGCCAATCCGGATCGCCGCTGAGCGAGTAGCGCCGCACCAACCCGTTCGGTGCCCGCACCTTCAGATGCGCGCCCGCGGTGAATTCCGGCAATTCGCCGCCATCGTCGCGCACCAGTTCGAACAGACGAATCCCATCGGCCACCATCTCGGCTCGACGGACACGCAACGCGGTGAACTGGTCCTGCCCTTGGTCGCTCACACACCGCTCCCCTTTTGCTTCGTGGCCGAAGGGAATTACGCGAAGCGCTCTGCCGTTTCAAGCGCATGACTTCGCTGCAGCGCAGCAAAAATTGCCGAAAATTCCTCTCGACAGCTGTGCCCGCGCCTCGATATATGTTCGGCAGCTAATGAATATTCAGCGGGAGGGGATCACCATGCTGTCTCATGACGAAAACATGCTGCTATGCCGTGTCGAGGGCGATGCCCCGATGGGCCAATTGATGCGCCGCCATTGGCTGCCGGCCTGCCTGATCGAAGAGGTCAAGGACCCCGATGGCGACCCGGTCAAGGTGAAGCTGCTCGGCGAGGATCTGGTGGCGTTCCGCGACACCGATGGCCGCGTCGGCGTGATCGACGAATACTGCCCGCATCGCCGCGCCTCGCTGTTGTTTGGGCGCAATGAGGAATGCGGCCTGCGCTGCCTCTATCACGGCTGGAAAGTCGATGTGGATGGCAACGTGGTCGAGATGGCCTCCGAGCCGCCGGAGAGCCGTCTGACCGAAAAGGTCAAGCACAAGAGCTACCCGGTGCGTGAGGCTGGCGGATTTGTCTGGGTCTATATGGGCCCGGCGGAAGAGATGCCGGAATTCCAGGCCCCGGCATTCGCCCCCAATCCGACGACGAAAGTCTCGGTGGTGAAGATTCAGGTGCCGTGCAACTGGGCGCAGATCCTGGAAGGTGCGATCGACAGCGCGCATTCCTCCAGCCTGCATTCCTCGGACATGCCGCCGGCCAAGGTGAATTCCAACACCGTCTCGTCGGATGGCCTCTGGCAGCGCCCCTCCACCGACAAGGCCCCGCGCCTGCAGGTGCAGCTGACAGAATACGGCTTCCGCTATGCCGCGATCCGTCGGCCAATCTTCAATGCGCAGACCCATGATTACGTGCGCATCACCGCCTTCGTCGCCCCCATCATGGTGCTCATCCCACCGAACAACAAATACTCGTTGGTTCAGCTCTCCGCCCCGCAGGACGACACCAACACGATGTTCTATTTCATCGCCTGGAGCGACGGTGAGGGCATCGATCAGGAGGCGTTCCGCAAGCTATGCGGCGCACAGACTGGGCTCGATCTCAACGCCGATTGGTCGAAGATCCGCACGCGGGAGAACAACTACCTGCAGGATCGCAAAGCAATGAAGCTCGGCGATTTCACCGGCATTCGCGGCATTCCGAACCAGGACATGGCGATGTGGGAGACGATGGGTGCCATCGCCGACCGTTCGAGCGAGCGTCTGGGTGCCTCCGACGTCGCCATCGTGCAGTTCCGACGCCAGATGCTGGACGCCGTGCGCCGCTTCGAGTCCGGCGCGCCGGCCATCGGCACTGGCGAAGGCAGCATCCCGCACGCCAAGCTGCGCTCGTTTGAGGGCGTGGTGCCGAAGACGACGAATTGGCGGGAACTCGGCGCGTCTGAGGAAGAGATCGCGTTGCTCGTTCAAGCAGCTGAGTAGGGTGGGATGGCTTGCCATCCCACCGTCGCGATACCGGGGTGAGACTTGGCGGGATGCCTTGATGGCATCCCACCCTACGGTGTCCAGGCATTTAATTGATTAACCGATAATCAACCTCACCACCGTCTTGCGGCGGGCGCAGCGGTGGCCGAGGATAGCGTTCGATGATCTCGGCAAAATTGGGCGAAAAGCCCGGAGGGGAGAGAAGCATGAGGAAAACCATTCTGGCCAGTCTCGCGCTGGCAGCCGGGCTGACAATGGCGGCAAGCGTCGCCTCAGCCACCGATATCGACGTGATCCTGCCGCTGACCGGCCCTGGCGCATTCCTCGGCCAAGCACAGCACACCGCCTTGATGCGCCTCGAACAGGCGATCAAGGACGGCAAGATCAAGGAAGCGCCGATCCATTTCGTCTTCCATGACGACCAGACCGTACCGCAGAACGGCGTGCAACTGCTCAATGAGCTGAAGGCGAAGAACTCGCCGGTCATCATCGGTTCCTCGCTCGTCGCCGTCTGCAATGCGATGGCACCCATCGCGTTGAAGAACGGCCCGGTGCTGTATTGCCTCTCGCCCGGCATCCATCCGCCAGCCGGTGGTTATGTGTTCACCTCGGGCGTAGACACCCGCGACCTCGCGGCCTCGCTGATCCGCTATTGGCGTCTGCACGGGATCACCAAGCTTGGCCTGATCACCTCGACGGACGCCTCCGGCCAAGACGCCGAGCGCAATATCCGCGCGATCGTGGCACTGCCCGAGAACCAGGACGTGAAGATTGTCGGCGATGGTCGGTTCAATCCGGGAGATGTGAGCGCCACCGCCCAGATCGAGCGCATCAAGGAGACCAACCCGCAGGCGATCATCGCATGGTCGACCGGTGGTCCGGTGGCAACAGTGCTCAAGGCAATTGCGGCCACCGGCCTCGACATCCCGGTTGGCACCACCAACGGCAACATGACCTTTGCGCAGATGGATCAGTATGATTCCTTCCTGCCAAAGGAACTCTACATCCCGACTTCCTCCTGGATGGCAGGCAAGCCGGGCTCCGCGTTGGACGAGGCGCACAAGCCGCTGCGCGCGGTCTATGCGGCGGCCAATGATATGCCGGATTCGGCGGCAACGCTGGGCTGGGACCCGGCGCTGATCATCGCCCATGTGTTGACCAAGCTTGGCCCGAGCGCCACCGCCCAGCAGGTGCGCGATGAGTTGTTGTCGATCAAGGGATATACCGGGGTGAACGGCTCCTATGACTACTCGGCCTCCGCCCAGCGTGGTCTGACCGAGGATTCGGTGATCGTCTCGCGTTGGAACAAGGCGGCACGCGCCTGGCAGCCGGTCAGCGGTCCGCATGGCCTGCCTGAATAGACTGTGAACGGCTTCATCCAAATCGTCCTCGGCGGGCTGCTGCAGGGGAGCATCTACGCGATGCTCGCCCTCGGCTTCTCGCTGGTGTTCCGGGTGACC
>CAITEF010000539.1 GCA_903891315.1 uncultured Rhodospirillales bacterium
AAGCCGAAGCCCTTGGTTGCGTTGAACCACTTAACTGAACCTGTCGCCATTTTGATCGTCATTCTCTAACTGAAGACGCCGCAGACCAACCCGAAGGCCGACCGCACGGCGTTTCGCCACACGTTTGCAAATCCATTTACCGCACTTCGACTTCGCGATGGGCGCGTGGATCCACCCTCCGTTCGTAAGTGATTTTTGTCGAAAAAGATATCTTTTTCTGAAAATTCCCATCGAAAATATTGGCAAGAATTTCTTGACGCGTTGCAACATTTTTTGCGGTGATTGATAAAAATTTTGCCCATATTCACGATGAAATCGGCGGTCTTATCAAGGTGGTTACCTCACTTGTTGGTGGTTTCATTGGTCGACACCAACAGGGCGCGCAGTTCGGCCACGTGAGCGGCAAATGCACGGCGGCCCTGCTCAGTGATCATCACCTGGGTGCGCGGTTTGCGCGCCTCGAAGCTCTTGTCGATGGCAATGTAGCCAGCCTTTTCCAGGGTGGTCAGATGCGCGCCGAGATTGCCGTCAGTTGCCTCCAGCATGTGGCGTAGACGTGTGAAATCAAGCATCTCGCCTGACTGCAGCGCGTTGAGCGTGGCCATGATGCGCAGACGCAGGGATTGGTGGATGATCTCGTCCATCGCTCATACCCTCCGCAGCCACAGGCCAGCGAGGATCAGACCGCCGCCGCACACCCAGCCCATCCACAGCGCGTAATGCACAGTGAGGGTGAAATAGCCAAGGAAGGTCAGCGCGAGCAATCCAAGCCCGGTGACCAACCAGCGCAGACCGACAAACATGCCGATGGCGGCGTAGATCGTCCCGCTGAGCAATCCGGCAAAGGCGACGGCCGCGTTCATGTCGCGCGGGCGCAGCAGCGTGAAGGTGGCGAAGCCGAACAGGAAGCCGAGTGCGATCAGCCCGAGTGTGCGCCAGATTTTCCTGGAATCGCCCTGCGTGGCGCGTCCCTTGCGGATGGTGACCACCAGCCAGACCGTCACGGCCATTCCGAGAATGTTCAGCCCAAGCCAGATTCGGTGGGCAATGGTGGGCACCAGATCATCCGCGCTGAAGCCGACAATCCAGATCGCCCCCCAAAGCAGCAGGAAGGGTGAGGCCCGGCGATAGGCGCTGAGCTGCTTGGTGCGTGCCGCCGTTGCCTCGATGGTGGAGAGAGCTTCGGCGGCTTCGGTTTGGGTGAGTGTCATGATGATATACTCCGCGTCTGGAGAACTCTATATCATAGAGTTAAAGCACTCTGCAAGACAGAGTTTGAACGAAAAGCGAAGCCTCATAAGGCGGACTGCGCTGCGCTGGTCCGCCTTACGAATTACGGGCGATCAGAAAAGCGGTGAGGATGCCGATGGCGAATGCGATCAATAAGAATCGCCAGTCTTTCAGACTGTCGCTGCGAGAGAACGACACGACAAGTTTCCCGCGACGCAAAACGCCGATCACGACAATTGTCACAGTTGCAGCGATGACAGCAAAATGGTCTGGGTCGGAGGCAGCCACCCAAATTCCTGTCGCCCAAATGGCAGTCCAAACGCAGAAGAACCGATTTGCGCGGAGAAACCCCAACCGCCTGCGCCAGGGTGACTTCATCACTGTCAGTGACTTCGGTTCTGCCTCCGTCATTGACCCCTCCGATTGATCAGACCACCAGATTTCCCGGCAAACGCCCCGCCAGCACCGCGTCCACCCCATCAAGCGCCAAATGCCCCATCGCGTCGCGGGTCTCGATGGTGGCGGAGCCGAGATGCGGCAGCAGGACCGCGTTCTCCAACTCCCGATAGCCGGGATGAATCGCGGGCTCACCCGCGAACACGTCCAACCCCGCGAACGAGACCTGACCGGATCTGAGGGCGGCGATCAGCGCCTCGTCATCGACCAGTGTTCCGCGCGCGGCGTTGGTGACGACGGCCCCTTTCGGCAGCATCGCGATGCGCTCGGCGTTCAGCCATTTCATCGTGGCCGCCCCGCCGGGGGCGTTCAGCGCCAGCACGTCGCAGACGGCAAGGAAACTTGCATCATTGTCGTGATAGACCGCACCCTGCTCCAACTCCGGCGAAAGCCGCGAGCGGTTGCGGTAATTCACCTGCATGTTGAAACCCCGCGCCATGCGGGCGAGAGCCTGCCCGATCCGGCCCATGCCGAAAATCCCGAGCCGCTTGCCGCTGACTTGGCGGCCCATCAACTGAGTCGGTGCCCAACCGGTCCAGGCATCGGCACGGACAATCCGCTCGCCCTCACCGGCCCGGCGCGCTGCGGCGAGGATGAGCAGCATCGACAGCTCTGCCGTCGCCTCGGTCAGCACGTCCGGCGTGTTGCAGACCGGAATGCCCCGCGCCTTCGCTGCTGCCAGATCGATATGATCGGTGCCGACCGAGAAGGTGGAGATCACCCGCACGGACGCGGGCAGAGCGGAGACCGTCGCGGCATCGAGCCGATCCGACGTGCAGCACAAGATCGCATCCGCCCCCACCGACGCCGCAAGAATCCCCGCGGGCGTCGTGGGTGTGTCGGCAAGGTTGAGACGGGCGTCGTAGTCACGCGAGGCCCGCGCCTCCACGTTCTCCGGCAAACGACGGGTGACGAGGAGGACGGGCTTGCTCATGCGCTCAGCTCCACAGCGGGTTCAGCGGTGGCTTGCCGGCGAGCACCGCCTGGATGTTGTCCAGGCAACAATAGCCCATCGCGCGGCGGGTCTCATGGGTGGCCGAACCCATGTGCGGGAAGATGTAGGCGCTCGGAATATCGCGGAAGCGCAGATCATAGGCGGGTTCGTTGTCGAACACGTCCAGGCCTGCCGCGGCGAGATGGCCCGAGGTGAGAGCCTCGATCAGCGCCTCCTCATCGACCAGCGCACCACGCGCCGAATTGACCAGAATGGCACCTTTCGGCAGCAAAGCCAGGGCTTTGGCATTTATGATCTTCTTGGTCTCCGGTGTGGAGGGCGCGTGGATGGTCAGGAAGTCGCAATGCGGCAGCATCTCGTCGAGGCTGGCGAAATAGGTGGCGCCCTGCTCCAGTTCGGCAGGCAAGCGGGAGCGGTTGCAATACAGCACCTTCATCCCAAAGCCGCGGGCACGGGCGGCGAAGGCGCGGCCGATGCCGCCCATGCCGAGAATGCCGAGCGTTTTGCCCCAAACGCGCACGCCGAGCATCTCACCCATCCCGAACCCACGACGCCAGCCATCCTGCATGATCGCGCCATATTCCTTGGCGCGACGTGCGGCCCCGAGCATCAACAGGAAGCCGAGATCGGCAGTGCATTCGTCCAGCACCTTGGGGGTGTTGGTCACGATCAGGCCGCGTTCCTTGCAGGCGGCGACATTGACGTGGTCGTAGCCCACCGAGCAGGTGGCGGCGATCTTCAGCCGGGCGGGCAGGCGCGCGACGAATTCCGGTGTCATTTTGATGTTCGAGGTGAACATCAGCGCTTCCGCCTTGGTCTCCTCCAACTGGGCGAGCGCGGTTTCGGCGTCGATATCCATGCCATCGGGGAACGGCGCGTCGAATTCTTCGCGAATTCGTGCGCCAACACTCGGCGGCATCTGGCGGGCAACGACTAGGCGCGGTTTCATGGCGGAACTCCCCCTCGGTTGGGAGCATGGTGGCGTTATCAGCGTTCAGGAGCAAGACATGGCAGTCCGGCTGGCGGTCGATATCGGCGGAACTTTCACCGATCTGGCGTTGGAGGTGGAGGACCGCCGATACACCACCAAGGTGCTGACCACGCCAGCCGAGCCTGAGCGCGGGGTGATGGAGGGGGTGGCACAGATCCTGGCGCAGGCGCATGTGCAGCCGGGGCAGATCGACGTGCTGGTGCATGGCACCACGCTTGCCACCAACGCGATCATCGAGCGCAAAGGGGCCAAGACTGCGCTGATCACCACCGAGGGATTCCGCGACGTGCTCGCGATGGGCAATGAGAGCCGCTACGACCAATACGATCTCAACATCCGCCTGCCCGAGCCGCTGGTGCCGCGCTATCTGCGGCTCATGGTGCCGGAGCGACTCGACAATCGCGGCGAAATTCTGCGCCCGCTGGATGAAGACGCGGTGCGCGCGCTGATCCCCGTGCTGCAGCGCGAGGCGGTGGAGGCCGTCGCTGTGGGGTTCATCCATGGCTTCGTCAATCCGGTGCATGAAATTCGGGTGCGCGAGATTTTGGCCGAGGCTCTGCCCGCTCTGCCGATCAGCCTCGCCGCCGAGGTGGCACCCGAAATGCGCGAATGGGAGCGGTTCTCGACGGCTGTGGCCAACGCCTATGTGCAGCCGAAAATGGCGCGCTATCTGAAGCTGCTGGAGGCGGAACTGCGCGGCATCGGGATGCATGCGCCGATCTTCATGATGCTGTCAGGCGGCGGGTTGACCACCATCGAGACCGCGTGCCGGTTCCCGATCCGGCTGGTGGAATCCGGCCCGGCGGGAGGTGCCATCTTCGCCGCCGACTTGGCCGCGCGCGCCGGGCTGGATCGGGTGCTGTCGTTCGATATGGGCGGTACGACGGCGAAGATCTGTCTGATCGACAACGCGCAACCGCAGACCGCACGGAGTTTCGAGGTTGCCCGTGTGGGAAGGTTCCGCAAGGGCTCGGGGCTGCCGCTGCGGATTCCGGTGATCGACATGGTGGAGATCGGCGCGGGCGGCGGGTCGTTGGCGCATGTGGACAGTCTGGGGCGGATCGAGGTCGGCCCGGAATCAGCGGGGGCGGACCCTGGGCCTGCGTGTTACGGGCGGGGCGGGGATCGTCCGGCGGTGACGGATGCCAATCTGCTGTTGGGCCGCTATGACCCGGCGAAATTCGCCGGTGGCACGCTGGCCTTGCAACCGGTGGCGTCGGCCTCGGCGATGACGGCGCATGTCGGGAACCGGCTCGGTTTGGCGCCGCCGATGGCAGCGCTCGGCGTGGTCGAGATTGTCGATGAGAACATGGCCAATGCGTCCCGCGTCCATGCCATTGAATGCGGGACGGCCACAGAGGGGCGGGCGATGATCGCCTTCGGTGGTGGCGGGCCGGTGCATGGGACGCGGGTGGCGGAGAAGATCGGCATCGACACGGTGCTGATCCCGCGTGGGGCGGGGGTCGGCTCGGCGATTGGATTTTTGCGCGCGCCGGTGGCGTATGAGGTGGTGCGCAGCCTGTATCAACGGTTGTCGAGCTTTGATGTCGCGGCGGTGTCGGCGTTGTTGAACGACATGGCGCGGGAGGCGGCCGCACAGGTGGAGCCGGGGCGGCTGGGGGCCGAGACAGTCGAGCGTCGTCTCGCGTTCATGCGTTATGTCGGGCAGGGGCATGAGATTGCCGTGCCTCTCCCGCGAGGGCCGTTGAATG
>CAITEF010000540.1 GCA_903891315.1 uncultured Rhodospirillales bacterium
CGCCATTGCCCCGCCTGTCGTCCGTCGGCGGAGGTGCTGCGCGCTTCCGCCCTACGGGACGAATCTTACTGCTTGATCAACTGGCCACGGATCTCGCCGCCCTTGTTCTCGGCGGTATGGACGTTGGCGTACATCTTACCGGCAATCAGGTCGGCGATCTGTGCGTCCGTCAGCGTGGCGGAGCCGGTAATCGGGCTGGCCGGGCTGGCAAAGGGGATCAACACACCCGCATTCGCACCAGCCGCTGCCGGGCCGTGGATATGCGCCGCCGTGGCCGGGCCGGTCAGTCCGATATAGGTCACGGTGTAGGAAATTTTCTTCGCCGTGGTGTCGAGCGTCACCAACGCGTCGCCCGAGCCAGTGGTCTTGTTGGCCGGCACTTCGCTGGCGCCGTTGAGTGAGGCCTTGAAATTGACCATCTCGGCCGAGGCCAGACCGGGGGCAGCGAATGCGAAAGCGGCGATCAGCGCAAGGCCGAAACGGGTGCGGGACATTGTGTCTCTCCATGGTTGGCTGCCGGACCACCCGACGCGGATGGCAGCATCCATGAGTTCGATGTACGCTGCAATCGCCCCTCTACAAGAAGGACGGATAGAGTATTGTGCGAAAATGAGTAATTTCCCCATTGTCGGCCCAGAAGTCGACATCACACCGCGCCCATTGCCGGTCCGCTCGCGGATCAGCGGCCAATATGTCGAACTCGAACCACTGCATGTGCGCCACACCGCCGAGTTGTGGCGGGCGATGCAGGGTGGCGAGGATAGCTGGGCCTATATGGGGTATGGCCCCTTCGCCTCCGAGCCGGCGTTGCGCAGTTTTGTCGGCGATTTCGCCGCAACCCATGACCCGATGGCCTGGGCGGTGCGCCCGGTGACCACCGGCATTGTGACCGGCTGGCTGACGCTGATGGAGAATCAGCCGAAGAACGCCGCCATCGAGCTCGGCCATATCTGGTTCGGCCCGGCGCTGCAGCGCACCCGTGCGGCGACGGAGGCGATGTTTCTGTTGCTGCGGCTGGCGGCCGATGATCTCGGCTATCGGCGTTTGGTGTGGAAATGCAACGCGCTCAACGCCCCCTCACGCCGCGCCGCCGAGCGGCTCGGCTTCACCTATGAAGGCACTTTGCGCGCGCACATGGTCATCAAGGGGCGCAGACGCGACACCGCGTTCTTCTCGATCCTCGATGACGAATGGCCGGCCTGCCGGAATCGGATCCTGGCCTGGCTCGATCCGTCGAATTTCGCACCGGATGGCACGGCGAAGACGTCGCTCCGTTAGAGCAACGCCCGACCTATCGATTCCGATCGGTCGGACCGTGCTCTTGACCCTGCCCTGACCTGGTTCAGCAGCGCGGCTGACCGGGCGGGCAGGCATGGTGCTGCTGCGCTGGTGGCGGCGGCGGTGGTGACGGTGCCGGGCGCGGAGCAGACGGTGGTGGCGGTGCCTGGCGGGGTGCCGGTGGCTGGAACGGCGCGGGCTGCGCCACGTGGGGCTGATATTGCGGCTGCGCTGGTGGAGGGGCGCTGTGCTGCGGCGGCTGATAGGGCTGCGGCGGCGGGGTCACCGGTCGCGACTGGAAATTTTGCGGCGGCGGTGCGCTGGGATTTGACGGTTGATAGGCCGGTTGCGGGGGCGTGACCGGGCGCGGCTGGTAGGTCTGCTGGTTCGGCTGAGTCACACCCTGGGGACGTGGCTGATACGGCGCGGGAGTGGGCACGGGCGTTGGGGCCGGGGTGGGTACAGCCCCTCCGCTCGGCACCGGTGCCGCCGGACGCTGATATTGCGGAACACTGCCCTGGCTTGGCGGTCCGCCGGACGGGCTATTGCCACCGAAGCGTGCCGCCGGATTGGGCTGCGAGGGCGCCGGTGCCACACCATGCGGCGCAATCTGGGGCAGCCCACCCGGCGAACCGCCAACTGGCCCCTGCCCTGGCTGAGAAGGACCACCATTTCCATTGCGACGCAGCAAAGCGGCCCCGCCGACCACGGCCGCCGCACCGACCGCGGCTCCAACACCCAGTGCTGCTCCCGTACTGATCCCACCGCCACCCGGATGCGGCACCTGCGGCGGTGCGCCCACCGGTGCCGCAGTCCCGGGCATCACCGCCGATGGGTGCGGCTGAAACGCTGGGCCCGGCGAGGTGCGTGGGACCACCGGGGTGCTCGACGGCGGCAGATTCATGCTGCGCGCCACGCCGGGTGTCACGCCATGGGTGGCGATGGTCGGCGTCACCGCCGGGTTTGACACCGGCTGGAAGCTGCTCAACTGCCCCTGCGGCACCGGACGCGCGACACCGCCACGCAAGCTCTGCGATTGCTGGAACGCGGCCCCTGGAGCCATCGTGGCGGCGTGCGCGTTGACGTAATTGCCGGGTGCGTTGCCATTGTAGTTGTTGATCGTGGTGATGTTGGTCACGTTGGTGACATTGACGCGCTGCATGTAACCCGGCGAGACCCGATAAGGCGGGCGATAGACTTCGCGCGGCCCGAGCGGAATCCAGCCCACCGCCGCCGCGATGCCAAGCCCCACCGCCACGCCCACGCCCGCGCCGACAAAGGCGACCAGTGCGGGCGAGTAGACTGGACGGGATTCGACGTAGACGCCCGGTGCCACCGGGATCCAGCCCCAGCGGTCGTGATACTGCACCCAGCGGCCATAATGGAACGGTGCGAAGCCCCAGGGCGCGTCATCCACCCAGGTCCAGCCCCAGGGTGCCACGAAGGCCCAATGACCGTCGCGATACGGTGCCCAGCCTGTCTCCACTGGCGGATACCAGATCCGGCCGTAATCCGGCGTCTCATCCCACACCCCGGTGTCGGCCACCGCCTCATAGCCGGTCATCTGCTGCACCACCGGTGGCGGGGCGACGTTGCCATAGGCGCGCGGCGGGTGCTCGCGGTCGAGTTGGCCCTGCATGAAATTGTCGGTGACCTCGGCCACCACCAGGCCCGAGAAATTGTCCCCGCCGCTGACTTGGGCTGTTTGATGTTCGCCGATGCTCAGGCCGACGCCGGGGCCGGTGATGGTCGCCGCACCTTCGTGCACGGTGACGAGCGTTGGGGTTTCGGTGTCGCCGACGACGATCTCGTATTGGCCGGGTGCGCCGATCACCACGGTGCCGCGCGGGGTGCGGATGGTGTTGGTCTCGCCGGGGGCGATGTTGCGCAGGCGCAGATACATCCGCCCTTGCGAGGCGGTGGCGACGAAGTTCTGATCATCGAGTTGATCGACTGTGAACTCGCTGGTCTGATCGAGCACGATGCGCGCCGAGCCGATTTCGAGATCGGACGATGCGCCGGGCTGGGTCCAGAACGCGTTGCCGGAGGTCACCGGTTCGTTGAGCGTGGCTGGCTCCCAATGGTCGGCGTCGGCGGTGTGGAACGAGACGGTGCCACCGATCCGCGCCACCCGACCGACGCGGGCGGGCGGGTCTCCGGCGGTGGGGATAAGGTCCGACGGTCCGCCAAGAGCAGCCTGCTGCCCAGGCAATGGCGGCAAGGACGAGGTCTGCGCAAACGCCGGCGTGATCGCCCCGGTCAAGATCCCAGCCAGGGCCGTGGCTGCGGTCAGACGGAAAGCGAGGCTGGTCGGGCGCATGGTGGATCCCTCGGCGTTTGCGGCAAATCTGAACGTGAAAAGCATACGCCGCAATCATGGCGAAAACCGAACCGCGCGGATAACACCGCGGTGAAAGAGAATTCATCAAATCGCCGCGTGGCGGCCATAGTTGGGGAGGATATTCCTCTCGCACCACGCTTCGAAGGTTGCCCCAGAGGTTGCCATGAACATTTCCCCCACCCGCCTGCTGCTCCCGATTGTCGCCGTCGTCACCCTGGCCCTGGGCGGCTGTATTGTCGCGCCCGAAAATGGCTATGGCTATGACGGTTATTACGCCGCGCCCCCTGCGGTGATCGCACCTGCGCCCTATATCGGCGGCGGCTGGGGCTATGGATGGGGCGGTGGCTGGGGGCATGATTATGGCGGCGGTTGGGGACGTGGTGGGCGTCGTTGACGAGCGACGAAAAAGGCCGGAGATTGCTCTCCGGCCTTGGATCGTGACCATTTGACGCGCTGAGCGGCGATCAGCCCATCTTCAGCGCCGTCAGCACTTCGTCGAGCATCTTCTTCGCATCGCCAAACAGCATCCGGTTGTTCTCTTTGTAGAACAACGGGTTGTCCACGCCAGCATAGCCCGACGCCATCGAGCGCTTCATCACG
>CAITEF010000541.1 GCA_903891315.1 uncultured Rhodospirillales bacterium
ACGATCTCCTGCACATCCAACGCCTCCGACAACGTCGCCAGACGATGCGGCTCGCCGCGCGTCATCTTCACCACCTCCTCCAACTGACGGCGAAGCACCAGCGGGCGCATCTTCTCGTTGGGAAGTGCGGCCGGATCCGGATGCCATTTGCCATCGCCGGTCTGCCGCTCGGCAATCGACCAATCTCGCAGCCGCACCGCACCGGTCTCGCCGCGCAACGTCCAGGCGTTGTGATCGTCTTTGGGTGTGTTGCCGACATTGCCGGTCAGGTTGATCGGCACCGATCCGGCGGTGAGCTTGGCGCGGATGTCGAACTCGCTGCGGCCATCCTCGGGGTATTGCACCAGCGCCTCCTGCAGCGCCAATGCCCCTATCTCCCGGCGCGAAAGGAACAGGAAATGCGACACCACCTCACGCGTGAAGCCGCCCTCGCGCCTGCGATCCAGCCAGGAGACCGCATCCTGTTGCCATGGGCGCGGCCAATCGCGGAATGCCACATCGATGGTCAGCGAGTGGATCTCGCCGATCCCCGCCAACCACTCCCGCAACGTCGCCACCGCAAAGGAGGAGGCGAAGGGGAAATTGATCCCAACCCGTGCTGCATGGTGCCGGGCGACGAAATTGCAGGATTCGGCCACCGAGGTGGCGAGCGGTTTCTCGCAGAAGACCGCCTTGCCCATCTCAATGGCCATCTCGGCATGGCCCAGATGGCTCGCCGGTGGCGAGGCGATATAGACGCAATCGGCCTGCTTCATCGCAGCGCCGGCGCTTGAAGCAACCGGCAATCCGGGCAGAGACGCGGCCAAGCGCGTGGTAGCGTCGTAGGCAGGGTCCCAGATACCGCTAAGCGAGACCACGTCCGACGCCTGTTCGCGCGCTGCCCGCGCCAGACGTTCGCCCATGATGCCTGCGCCGATGATCGCCAGTTTCAGCATCGCCGTTCTCCTCTGTCCCACCAACACTTGCGCAACTTCGCCCGCACCGCCATAGCCGCGCTCGAACATCCATCAGAGAGAATACTCCATGCGCCCCACTGGCCGCCTGCCAAATCAGCTCCGCAGCGTCTCCATCGTGCCCGGCTTTTCCCACCATGCCGAGGGCAGCTGCATCATCAAGATGGGCGGGACCGAAGTGCTCTGCACCGCCTCCGTCGAGAGCAAGGTGCCGCCCTTCATGCGTGGCCAGGGTCGTGGTTGGGTCACTGCCGAATACGGCATGCTGCCGCGTGCCACGCACACGCGCGGTGATCGTGAAGCAGCACGTGGCAAGCAATCGGGCCGCACGCAGGAAATCCAGCGCCTGATCGGCCGCTCGCTGCGCGCCGTCACCGATCTGGAAGCGATGGGTGAGATGTCCGTGGTGCTCGACTGCGACGTGCTCAACGCCGATGGCGGCACGCGCTGCGCTTCAATCACCGGCGCTTGGGTCGCCCTCAACCTCGCCTTCCGCAAACTGATTGCCAACAACGTGATGACCAAGCTGCCCTTCCTCGGCCAGGTCGCAGCGATCTCCTGCGGCATCTTCGAAGGCACCGCCGTGCTCGATCTCGACTACGCCGAAGACAGCAACGCCGAGGCCGATGCCAATTTCGTCCTCACCGCCGCTGGCGGCATCGTCGAGATCCAGGCCACCGCCGAGAAGACCGCCTTCCTGCCCGCGCAGTTCGACGAGTTGATGGCACTCGCCCGCATCGGCACCGCCCAACTCCATGCCGCCCAACTTGCGGCTTTGGGAGACTGACCATGCGGCGGCTGGAACGCGGTCAGACCCTCGTTCTGGCCACCCACAACAAAGGCAAGCTGCGCGAGTTCACCGAACTCCTCGCCCCGCACGGGATCCGGGTGGTCTCGGCGGGCGAGCTTGGTCTGCCTGAGCCCGACGAGACCGAGACGACCTTCATCGGCAATGCCCGCCTCAAGGCCCACGCGGCGGCCAAAGCCGCATCGTTGCCGGCACTGGCCGACGATAGCGGCTTCAGTGTCTCGGCCTTGAACGGCGACCCTGGCGTCTACTCCGCCCGCTGGGCTGGGCCGGAGAAGGATTTCCCGGTCGCGATGTCCCGCGTGAATGACCTCATCGGCAACAACCCAGACCGCCGCGCCTGGTTTACTTGCGCCCTCTGCCTCGCCTGGCCGGACGGGATCAGCCAGACCTATTTCGCCCGCGTCGAAGGCGACGCCGTCTGGCCGCCGCGCGGACCGGCAGGGTTCGGCTACGACCCGATGTTCCAGCCACGCGGCAAAACCGTCACCTATGGCGAGATGAACTCCGCTGAAAAGCACCGAGGCAGCCACAGGGCGCGGGCGGTGGAGCAGTTTTTGAAGGGATGCATTTTGTAACGCCAGGCAGGCGGCGGTGAGGCGGAATGACCTCGCCCGGACCCCATCCTTGCGGCATGATCGCCGCACAATGGATTGGGGAGATGCCACGGATGGAATTCATCACACGCCGCTCTATGTTCCGCCAGATCGGAGTGATTGGTGCCGCCGCAATGCTCGGCGGCTGCGTTGTCGAAGAACGTGGACGGCCTTATGCCGCCCCGGCCCCGACCGCCGAGATCTATGTCCAATCTGCCCCGCCGCCGGTGCGATACGAACAGCGCCCGCCGCCGCCGCGCCCGATCGAAGAAGTGCATTGGCGCGAAGGCCATTGGGTCTGGGACGGTCGCCAATATGCCTGGAACCCCGGCGAATGGATCGTCCGCCCGCGTCGCGAAGCTGTGTGGGAGCCCGCGCATTGGGTGGAACGTCCCGGCCGCGGCTGGGTGCTCATCCCCGGCCATTGGCGCAGCTAGCAGGCTGCTGAAAAACTCTTCGCGGAGGATCGGCGAGACATTTTTGGTGCAAGAAAGGCCAAGGCGAAGACACGATGTGTGTTCATCGTGGCAAGCCTTGAACGTATCTTGCGCGAAAAAGGGCCGCCGAGCCGACCGAATGAGTTTTTCAGCAGCCTGCTAGAGCAACGCCCGATCGATTCCGATCGGTCGGACCGTGCTCCAAGCTGAGGTCACGCGGCGCTGATCAGCCTGTCCCGGCCGATCAGCGCCAACCCTTCGGCGACCGATACGAACTCGCCGCCCGCACTCACCTTCTCCACCCCGAACCGCTCCACGAACATCGCCCGGACGGCGGGGACGAAAGATGTGCCCCCGGTGAGGAAGACGTGATCGATCCGATCCGCCGCGATCCCGCCCAGTGTCAGGGCTTGCTCCACGGCGTCGGACATCCGCGCCACGTCGGCCGCGATCCAGGCCTCGAAATCCTTGCGGCTGATCTCGCTGTCGATGCGAATGTTCTTGTGTTCGAACACCAACCTCGTGCTCTCCTCGCGCGACAGCGCTGCCTTCGCCGCCGAGACCACCTGATAGAGCTGATAGCCCATCTCATCCTCGATCAGGGTGAGCAGCCCGCGCAGCCGCTCCGGATGAGCCGCCGTCGCCGCGACTTCGGCAATCGAGCGCATCGTCTTCGGTGCCTTCATCAAACTCAGCCGGTGCCAACGCGCAAAGGCGGTGAAATATTCCGGCGGCACTGGCAGCGCAGCCCCGCCCGAACGGCCCGCGAGCGCGCCCCCAGGTCGGTAAGTGTCGCCCTTGCCGAGCAGTGGCGAGATCACTTGATCGATGATGCGAAAATCGAACGCATCCCCCGCAATGCCCACACCGGTCGTCGCAATCGGCGTCACGCGCCCGCCATCGAAGCGGACAATCGAGAAATCGCTGGTGCCACCACCGAAATCACCGATCAGCACAGTGGCCGCCCGCTCCAGCCCGCGCGCGAACCGATATCCCGCCGCCTCCGGCTCGAAGGCGACATCCACGCCAGCCATCCCAGCAGCCGAGAAGCCTGCGCGCAGTCGCTCATCGCCGAAATCATCATCCGCCGTCTCACCGGCGAATTTCACCGGACGGCCCACGACAATCCGCGCGCCCGCCACTTCCACCCCGCTTGCCGCCAGAAAGGCACGCAGGAAGATCGAGACCAGTTGCTCCAGCGTCACATTGCGGCCGAACAATGTGGTCTGCGTGAAGCTGCGCTGGGCGAGATAGCTTTTCATCGACATGATCAGCCGGGAATCCAGCGGATCGTCGAGATAGGCCTCAATCGCCGCAGGACCTGCCGCCGAATGCAGCGTGCGGACCCCACGCGCCTCGTCGGACCAAAAGCACAGCACCGAGCGGAAGGTGGCGAGCAGTTCCGGCCCGAATGTCGCGGTCCGCGTGCTGCCATCCGGCTCCAGCACCGACATCACCGTGTTGGTGGTGCCGAAATCGATGCCGATCACACGCTGCATGAGTCAAATCCAGAGGATGGGCCGCGCGTTGAAGCGCAAACCCATCCTCTCGGCAACCCCGCTTAGCTATTCGACGAATTCTGCCCCACGATCAGGCGATAAATCACCAACACCACGATCGAGCCGACCACGGCCAC
>CAITEF010000542.1 GCA_903891315.1 uncultured Rhodospirillales bacterium
CTTGCTGGGCATGCCTCATCACGACCCGATGGGAGACCCCGCATGCGTCGCCGCTCGCTTCTGGCCACTGCTCTTGCCGCACCGCTCGCCATCCCATTCATCTCGCGCGCCGCGCGTGCGGATGAGATTGTGGTGAAGATGGGGGTGTTGAAGCTCATCCATTCCATCACCCCGTATTTCTACCAAAAATTCGCCCCCGAGGGCGTGCGCTTCGAGATCATCCCGTTCGAGTCGCCCAATGACGGCAAAAACGCCGTTGTCACCAAATCGGTGGATTTCGGCACGTTCGGCGTTGCCGCCAGCATTCTCTCGGCGGTGGCGCATGAGCCGTTGGTGGTGATCGGCTCGGCCTGCAACAAGGGCATGGCGATCGTCTCGGCAAAATCGGGCGATATCAACACGATCAAAGACCTCAAGGGCCATCGCATCGCGATCCAGCCGGGCTCGACGCAGGAAGTGTTCCTGTTGGAGCGGATGCGGATGGAGGGCATGAGCGTGAAGGACATCACGCCGGTGCGGGTGTCGTTCTCTGAAATGCACGCGGCCCTCGCGCGTGGTGATGTGGACGCCTATGTCGGCGCGGAGCCGGGGCCGGGCATCTCTCTGGCCTCGGGCGTGGGCAAGATCGTTGAGTATCCGTATTCGACGGCGATGGGCAGCCTCAACATGATCCTCGCCACCCACAAGGAGACCACCGAGACCAATCCGAAGCTGTGCCAGATGCTGGTCAACACGCAACGTCAGGCAAGTGCCTATGCGATGGGCAATCAGGACGCGATGATTGACATGACCATCGCCAAGCTCGGCCAAAAGCGAGAGGCGTTGCTGTTCTCGGTGCCGAACGTGGCGCTGAACTGGCGGATGACGCCGGAGATGCTGGCGGGTTGCGACGCCTATGCCGAGCAGATGCTGGCGCTGAAGCAGATCAAGGCGATTCCGGACATGAAGGCGCTGTTCGACACCCGCTTCTCTGACTTTGTGGCCAAAAGCGTGTGAGCGGCGTCCTCGCGCCCACCAACCGGCTGGCGCGGCAGATTGTGTTGCCCGCCTTCCTGCCGCTGATCCTGGTGGTGGCGTGGTGGCTTGGCACCCGCCATCAGACCTACTCGTTGATCCCGGCGCCCTGGGATGTCGCGGTGGAGATGGTCGATCTGGCCATCGGTGGGATCAATGACGACGCGTTCAGCCAGATGCTGCTGACGAATCTGTTGGCCTCCACCGAGCGCGTCTATGGCGCGTTCCTGCTGGCGGCCGCACTTGCGCTGCCGATTGGCATGATGATCGGCAGGCTGGCGATGGCGCGCGATATGCTCGATCCGATGTTCCAGCTGCTGCGCCCGGTGCCGGTGACGGCGTGGTTGCCGCTGTCGATGATCGTGTTCGGCCTTGGGCCGAAATCGGCGTTTTTTCTGGTGGCACTGGGCGCGTTCTATCCGATCCTGGTCAACACGGTTTTCGGTGTGCGCAGCGTGGAGCCGCGTCTGTTTGAGGCGGCGCAGATGCTGGGCACCAAACCGGCGGCGATGTTTCCGCGCGTGGTGTTACCTGCCGCCCTGCCGGGGATTTTCACCGGATTGCGCCTGGGGCTTGGCTTTTCCTGGGTGGTGATCGTGGTTGGGGAGATGACCGGTGTGCCGACCGGGCTGGGGGCGATGATCATGGATGCGCGCCAGCTCAGTCGCACCGAGGTGGTGATCGACGGCATGATCCTGATCGGCGGGGCGGGATATCTGTCAGATCGCGCGGTGCAAATGCTTGGCCGTCGTTTGCTGCGCTGGAGTCCGCAGCATGGTTGAGATGATCCGCGTCGACAACGTCGCCAAGCGGTTCGGCGAGTTCGTGGCGCTTGAAGGGGCGGAATTGCGGGTTGAGGAGGGCGAGTTCATCTGTCTGATCGGCCCGTCCGGCTGCGGCAAATCGACGCTGTTACGCATCCTGGCGGGCTTTGAGCAGCCCACCAGCGGCTATGTGTTCGTCGGCGGTCGCGAGGTGGCGGGGCCGGGGCCGGAGCGAGGAATGGTGTTCCAGGATTACGGCCTGTTCCCCTGGCTCAACGTGCGCGAGAATATCGGATTCGGCCCGGCGGCGCGCGGGGTGCCGAAGACGCAGATTGCCGAAATTGTCGAGCGGTTCGTGACCATGGTGGGGCTGTCGAAATTTGCCGACCGCTACCCGCACCAGCTTTCCGGTGGGATGAAGCAGCGCGTGGCGATTGCTCGCGTTTTGGCCAACGACGCCCGCGTGGTGCTGATGGATGAGCCGTTTGGCGCGCTCGATGCGATGACGCGGGAGAATCTGCAGTCCGAATTGCTCGATTTGTGGGCAAAAACCAAGCTCACGGTGATTTTTGTCACCCACGCCATCGAGGAGGCGATCTTGTTGTCGGACCGTGTGGTGGCGATGGCGGCGGGGCCGGGGCGAATTGTCGCCGAGACCACAATCGATCTGCCGCGCCCGCGCGACGTCGCCTCGCCGGAGTTCAACGCGTTGCGCCGCAGCCTGTCCGAGCAGCTGCATCCGCCGGATTTGACACACGCTTGATGCGTTGCCCGATGAATATCATGCGATATTGCAGAGCCGTATGATGCAGCCAGAACGAAACTGCGGTATCAGACAATCTCGCTTTCATTCACGCCGCTTCGAGAAGGCTTTGGCATGAAATCCTCTATTTCGCCGATCCGCGCCCCGCATGGCGAGTGGGCCTATCTGACCCGCGAGCAACGGGATCTGGCCTACAACAACACCGCCGCCGTCCCCAACGCGCCGCAAATCCAGGCGGCGCGCGCCGCCGCTTCGGCCCAGTTCCGCGCCACCCGCAATGGCAAGCTCGATCTGGCCTATGGCAGCAGCGAGCGGCAGAAATGGGATTTGTTCCCCGCCGCCGAGCCCACCTCGCCATGCCTGGTGTTCATCCATGGCGGTTATTGGCAGCGCGGCGGGCGGGATATGGTGAGCGTGCTGGCCGAAGGTGTCCGCCCGCTCGGCTGGTCGGCGGCGTTCATCGGCTATGAACTCACGCCCAATGTGACGCTGACCGAACTGGTCGGCCAGGTTCATGCCGGTCTTGACTGGCTGGGTGAGCACGGCCCGGATTTCGGCATTGCCGGCCCGGTGATCGTGGCCGGTCACTCGGCGGGCGGTCATCTGGCGGCGATGGCGCTGTCCAATCCAGTGGTGAAGGCGGGTCTGGCGATCTCTGGCGTGTTCGAACTCGGCCCGATCCGCGACACCCCGCTGAATGACGCGCTGCGGCTGACGGATGAGGAAGTGCTGACCCTCTCGCCGTTGCGCCTGCCGGTGGTCGATAAGCC
>CAITEF010000543.1 GCA_903891315.1 uncultured Rhodospirillales bacterium
CGTCGCGGGCTCACAGGTCAGCAACACCCCATCCGCCCGCACCTCATAGGTCTCCGCATCCACCTCGATATTCGGCGTCGCGTCATTGTGGATCATCGAACGCTTGCCGATCCCACCCCGCGTATCCGCCACCGCCGCGACGACCCGATCCAACTTCAGACGCTCAGAGATCCCATCCTCCAACGCCGCCTGCGAGACAAACGTGATGCAGCTCGCCGCCATCGCCTTGCCATACATCCCGAACATCGGCCGGTAATGCATCGGCTGCGGCGTCGGGATCGAGGCATTCGGGTCGCCCATGCTCGCCATCGCAATCGTGCCGCCCTTGATCACCAGATCGGGCTTCACGCCAAAGAACGCCGGGCTCCAGACCACCAGATCGGCGAGCTTACCCACCGTGACCGAGCCGATCTCGCGCGCGAACCCTTGGGCTATCGCCGGGTTGATCGTGTATTTCGCGATATAGCGCTTCACCCGCGCATTGTCGGCGCGGTCCGAATCACCCGGCAATTTGCCGCGCTGCTGCTTCATCTTGTGTGCGGTCTGCCACGTCCGGATGATCACCTCACCCACGCGCCCCATCGCCTGGGAATCCGACGAAATCATCGAGATCGCGCCCAGATCGTGCAGAATATCCTCCGCCGCAATCGTCTCCCGCCTGATGCGGCTCTCGGCGAACGCGACATCCTCCGGGATCGAGCTGTCGAGGTGATGGCACACCATCAGCATGTCCAGATGCTCATCAAGCGTGTTGGACGTGTAGGGCCGCGTCGGATTGGTCGAACTCGGCAGCACATTCGGCAGCCCCGCCACCCGAATGATATCCGGCGCATGTCCACCGCCCGCGCCCTCGGTGTGGAACGCATGAATGGTGCGGCCCTTAAACGCAGCGATGGTGTCTTCAACGAACCCGCTCTCGTTGAGCGTGTCGGTGTGGATCATCACCTGCACGTCATACAGATCGGCCACTGACAGGCAGCAATCGATCGAAGCAGGCGTGGTCCCCCAATCCTCGTGCAGCTTCAGCGACGACGCCCCCGCCCGGATCATCTCCTCCAACGCCGCAGGCTGCGACGCGTTCCCCTTGCCCGCAAAAGCGAGATTCACCGGCAGCCCCTCCGCCGCCTGGATCATCCGCATCATATGCCACGGCCCAGGCGTGCAGGTGGTCGCCGACGTTCCCGTCGCAGGCCCGGTGCCGCCGCCGCACAACGTCGTCAGCCCCGAGGCCAGCGCGTCATCAACCTGTTGCGGGCAGATGAAATGAATATGGCTGTCGATGCCGCCCGCCGTGATGATCTTGCCTTCACCGGCAATCACCTCTGTCCCCGGGCCGACAATAATCGTCACCCCCGGCTGCACATCCGGATTGCCGGCCTTGCCGATGGCAGCGATGCGGCCGTTCTTCAGGCCGATATCGGCCTTCACGATCCCCCAAGTGTCGATGATCAGCGCGTTGGTGATCACGGTGTCCACCGCACCCTGCGCCTGGGAGAACTGGGATTGCCCCATCCCGTCGCGGATCACCTTGCCGCCGCCAAACTTCACCTCATCGCCGTAGATGGTGAAATCCTGCTCCACCTCGACCCACAGGTCAGTGTCCGCCAGACGAACCCGGTCGCCCACCGTCGGGCCATACATATCCGCATAAGCGGCGCGCGAGATTGTCGCCATCTCAGAGGCTCCCCTGCACGAGACCACGGAAGCCGAACACGCGGCGGTCACCCTGGAACGGCACCAGCGTCACCTCCCGGCTCTGCCCCGGCTCGAACCGAACGGCGGTGCCAGCCGCGATATCGAGCCGCTGGCCATGCGCTGCCTTGCGGTCGAAATCGAGCGCCGCATTGGTTTCCGCAAAATGATAATGGCTGCCGACCTGGATCGGCCGGTCGCCGGTGTTGGCGACTTTCAGCGTCGTCCGCGCAAGCCCTGCATTGAGGGTGATGTCCCCCGGCAGCGTGTCGATTTCACCCGGAATCATATCTATCCCTCCTTGGTGGGGCGCATCATCGCGGCGCCAGCGCGGTAGAGGATGAAGAGGATGGCAATTGCCAACAGACTGAGCAGAACGATGCCCGCATTCGTGCTGGCGATCCCTTCGACAGTCCCCCAAATGATCGCCTGCGACAGATTGAACAGGAAGGCGATGGCATGGGAGATGCTGCCGAACATCGCCTAGCGGATCGGCTCATGCACGGTGACGAGCTTGGTGCCATCGGGGAAGGTGGCTTCCACCTGCACGTCATGGATCATCTCGGCGATCCCCGGCATCACCTGCGCGCGGGTGATCACATGCGCGCCCTGCTGCATCAACTCGGCCACCGACTTGCCGTCCCGTGCCCCCTCGACAACGAAATCGGTGATCAGCGCCACCGCCTCGGGGTGGTTGAGCTTCACGCCGCGTTCCAGCCGCTTGCGGGCGACCATGGCGGCCATGGCGATGAGGAGCTTGTCCTTCTCGCGGGGGGTCAGATTCATCGGGCAGCCTCGGTGGTGGTCCTGGGTCCGTGCATCAGATGCCGGCACGCAGTGGAAAGCAAGATCATTGCCAGCAGCGATCAAAGATAAGGCACGCTAGATTTGACGTCATTGCGAGGCGACCGAAGGTTGCCGTGGCAATCCATCGCGATACAGCCAATCATTGCGATGGATCGCCACGGCGCTACGCGCCTCGCGATGACAATGAAATCACGGAACCGAAGCCCCCTGCGCCACCCAATCGCGCAAAGTCTGCCGCTCGTCATCCGTAATCCCCGTCACATTCCCCAGCGGCATCGCCCGTGTCTTCACCGCCTGGATGTAAATCTTCGGCGCCAGCGTATGAATCTGCCGCGCATTCTCGAACACGATCCCCTGCGGTGCCTGCGGGGCGACATGGCACACCCGGCAGCGTTCATTCACAATCCGCTCCACCTCGGCGAACTCCACCTTCGGCGCCTTCGGATCAAACGCCGGCAGCACGTCCTTCAGCCCGAACACCGAGAGCAGCATCGCCGCCACGAAGAAGCAGCCCGCGGCGGGCCACAATTTCCAATCCGGCTTGCCGCCCGCGTTGCTGACATTGAACCAATGTCGCACCAAAAAGCCCGAGACGAACACGCAAGACAGCACAATCCAAGCAAAGCGGTTCTGGAAGGTGATCGCATAATGCCCGCTGAGCATGATGAAAATCACCGGCAATGTCAGGTAGTTGTTGTGCGTCGAGCGCTGCTTCGCCTCATAGCCCCACATCGCATTCGGCGTCTCACCCCTGAGCAGGCAGGCCACCGTCTTGCGCTGGTTCGGGATGATGACGAAGAACACATTCCCCACCATGATGCTGCCCACCAGCGCGCCGATCAGAATGAACGCGCCGCGACCGCTGAAGAAATGCGTGTAGAAATAGATCACCGCCACCAGCAGCACCCAGCCCGCCAGCGCCAACTGCCCTTGGTTCTTGCCGATCGGTGAGCGGCACAGACCGGTATAGACCAGCCATCCCAGCCCCAGCGACACCAGCCCGACCCCCGCCGCCATCACCGGCGTGATGTCCGCCACATCCGGGTCCACCAGATAGATCGAGGCGTTGTAGAAATAGGTCAGGCACAGCAGCGCGAAGCCGAAAATCCAGGTGGAATAGGCTTCCCATTTGAACCAGGTCAGTTCCTCCGGCATGAATTCCGGCGCCACCACGTATTTCTGCATGTGGTAGAACCCGCCGCCATGCACCTGCCAGGCCTCGCCTTTGACGCGGACATCGAGATGCGGCCGTGATTTCAGCTCGGCATCGAGCGCCATGAAATAGAACGACGAGCCGATCCAGCACACGCCCGCGATCACGTGCACCCAGCGCGCCAGCATCGCGAGCCATTCGAGGGCGGTGTCGATGTCCAACAGGGCAAAATTGCTCATTTCGAATCCTCAGTCCGGTTGCCAGCAGGGAACCACAAGGCCAGAGTCGCTGCCACAGTCTTTGGAGGCATGCATGAACGGGACCAGCAACGATGCCGCTTTGGTGGCACTCGACTGGGGAACCTCCAGCCTGCGCGGATTTTTGATGAGCGGGGCGGGGGCGGTGATCGCCGAACGCACAAGCGCACACGGCATCCAGAACTTGCCCGAGCCGGGTGAGGCCGGATTCCGCGCCGCCTTCGCCGAACTCTGCGGCAAGTGGCTCGCGGACGATCCCTCACTTCCTGTGGTGGCAAGCGGGATGGTCGGCAGCGCGCAAGGCTGGCGTGAGGCCCCCTACGTCGCCTGCCCGGCGGATTCCTCCGCGCTTGCCGCCTTGGCGGTGACGGTGGCGACCGGCCTCGGCGGCACCATGCTCATCGCCCCCGGCGTGAAATTCGATGATCCCGCGCAGATGCCAGATGTGATGCGCGGCGAGGAAATCCAGATCGCGGGCGCGCTGGCTTTGCACCCCGAATTGGCATCGCGCGCGCTGATCGTCCTGCCCGGCACTCACTCGAAATGGGCGCGCATCGAGGCCGGACGGATCACCGCGTTTGCCACCCACATGACCGGCGAGGTCTTCGCGCTATTGTCTCGCCACTCCATCCTCGCCCGACTGATGCCGGAGAACTCCGTGCCCGACGATGCCGCCTTCGCGCAGGGCGTGGCGGATGCAAAATCGAGCGACGGCGGCGATCTGTTGCACGCCATCTTCGCCACCCGCACGCAGGGCTTGCTGGGACGCCTCCGGCATGAGGTGTTGCGCGACTATCTCTCCGGCCTGCTGATCGGCCATGAACTGATCGCCGGATTGCGCACCGCCACGGGCTGGCCCGTGGTGCTGATCGGTGACGCCACCCTCTGCGCCCGCTACGCCCACGCCTTCGACCGGCTCGACCTCACACCCCACGCGATTCTGCCCAACACCGCGCCGGAAGGGCTGTATCGTTTCGCCCAAGCCGCTGGTCTGATCGCCGCCTAGAGGAGATCAGTCTGGCTTGGCCAACCATCACCCCGTCATTGCAAACGAAGTGCAGCAATCCACCGCGATGCAGCCAGTGGCGCGGTGGATTGCTGCGCCGCTTCGCTCCTGGCAATGACGGTTCACGACACTAGGCTCGTTTTCGCGCAAAACTTGGCCCGACCTCGGAGTTTGACCAATGCCTCATTCCCGTCTGGACGCCGCCATCGCCCATCTCCCGCTCGTCGCCATCCTGCGCGGTGTCCGGCCCGATGAGGCGGTGGGGGTCGCGCGCGCCTGCTACGCCGCAGGCTTCCGCCTGATCGAAGTCCCGCTCAACTCGCCCGACCCGTTCACCTCAATCGCCGCCATCCGCGCCGACCTTCCCGCCGCCGCGCTGGTCGGCGCGGGCACCGTGCTGGAGCCGTCCGACACGTTCCGGCTCGCCGAAATCCGCGCCGATCTGGTGGTCATGCCGCATGCCGATCTCGACGTGATCCGCGCCGCCAAGCGCGAGGGCCTGATCTGCCTGCCCGGCATCGCCACCCCCACCGAAGCCTTCGCCGCCCTCAAGGCGGGCGCAGACGGGCTCAAGCTGTTCCCCTGCGAGCTGATCACGCCCGCCGTGGTCAAAGCCATCCGCGCCGTGCTGCCGAACTCGACGCGTCTGTTCGGTGTTGGCGGAATCGGCACCGGCAATATGGGACCTTACGTCGCGGCTGGCATCAACGGGTTCGGGCTCGGCTCGTCGCTCTATGCACCGGGGCGTTCGGCTGAGGAGACCGGCGCGAAGGCGCGGGAATTCGTGGCGGCCTGGGGCGAGTTGCACCACAAGAACTGAGCGGCAATACTGCGGCCCCAAACAAAAAACGACGGCAGGAGGCGTGGATGGCGCAAAAAATTGCGAAGGCGAAAGGCACTATCGGCATCATGGGCGCCGGCATTGGCGGCCTCGCACTCGCCGCGATGCTCACCCAGCGCGGCTTCAAAGTCCGTCTGTTTGAGCAGGCACACGCCTTCTCCCGCCTTGGCGCCGGTCTGCAAATGGCCCCTAACCCCTGCGCCGTGCTGCGCGGCATCGGTCTGGAACCTGAATTGCGGCAAGTCGCCTTCGCGCCCCATTCGCTGCTCAACCGCGACCACGACACCGGCCACGTCACCAACGAGGTGATCTGCGACGAAGCCTTCGCCACGCGATATGGCGTCCCCTATCTGGTGATGCACCGCGCCGATCTGCACCGTCTGCTCGGCAGCAAGGTCCCGCCCGAGATCATCGAATTCGGCCGCAAGCTGGAAGCCGTCGATCAGGATGCCAACGGCGTGCATCTAACCTTCGCCGACGGCACCTCCGCCGATGTCGATTGGCTGGTCGCCTGTGACGGCGTGCATTCGGTCATCCGCAAGAAACTGCTCGGCGATGAGGAACCCCGTTTTTCCGGCCGGATCGCCTATCGCGCCGTCTTCCCGGCGGCCCTGCTGGGTGACGATCAGATCAATCTCAGCCGCACCAAATATTGGGGGCCAGACCGCCATATCGTCATCTACTACGTCACCGCCGCCCGCGATGAGGTCTATTTCGTCACCAGCCAGCCGGAAGACCCGGAATGGCTCACCCGTGAATCCTGGTCCACCAAGGGCGACATGGCGCAATTGCGCGAGGATTTCGCGGGCTTCCATCCCGATGTCCGCCGCGTGCTCGCCGCCTGTCCGGATGCGTTCAAATGGGCGCTGATGGAGCGCGAGCCGTTCAGCCACTGGACCGATGGCCGCATCACTCTGCTCGGCGATGCCTGCCACCCGATGCCGCCTTACATGGCGCAGGGGGCGGCGATGGCGCTCGAAGATGCGGCAATCCTGACGCGTTGCCTGGAAGGCGTGGAAGATGACGGCGTTCCGGCCGCCTTCCTGCGCTACGAGGCCAACCGCAAGCCGCGCGCGACGATGATCCAGCAGCGCAGCCGCACCAACACCTGGCTGCAACATCAAACCAATGTCGATTGGGTCTATGGCTACGACGCTTGGCACGCCCCACTCGACCAAGAACGCCAAGCCGCCGAGTAAGAGGAAATTTCGTCAGCCGCATCTCATCGTCGTCATTGCGAGGAGCAACGACGAAGCAACCCAGGAATCATTTGGCGTGACTCCTGGGTTGCTTCGCTCCGCTCGCAATGACGGATATGGAAAAAACGGAACAAAAAGCGTCAAAATACCTTCGGGAGGGGAGCCCGATCCATCATGACCAACACCGATACGAGCGCCACCAAGCGCCCGCGCAAACCGCTTTATGCCGATCTGTCGTTCCAAGTGTTTGTCGGCATGGTGCTGGGCATTCTGCTCGGCGTCTACGCGCCCAATATCGGGGCCGAGATGCAGCCTTTCGGCGACGCCTTCATCCGGCTGATCCGCATGCTGATCGCCCCGGTGATCTTCTGCACCGTGGTGCACGGCATCACTGGCATTGGCGAGATGCGCGTGGTGGGCCGTGTTGCCTTGAAGGCGCTGATCTATTTCGAGGTGATGACCACGTTGGCCCTCATCGTGGGGCTGATCCCGATCAATATCTGGCAACCCGGCGTGGGCATGAATGTCGATCTGCACACGCTCAACGCCGCCTCGGTGAAGAACTACGTCACTGTCGCCCAGCAACATGGCATGGTGGAGTTCCTGGTCGACATCATCCCCAAAACCCTGGTTGGCGCGTTTGCCGAGGGCCATTTGCTGGCGGTGCTGTTCGTCTCGGTGCTGTTCGACTCGGTGCTCCCCGCGATGGGTGAGCATGCCGCCCCGATCAACATGCTGATCGGCAGTCTCAACCGCGCGCTGATGCGAATGATCGGCGTGGTCATGCGCGTCGCCCCCATCGGCGCATTCGGCGCACTCGCCTTCACGGTCAGCAAATTCGGCGCAGGCTCGCTGGTGGGATTGGGCAAGCTGATCCTGTGCTTCTACCTCACCTGCGGGATTTTCGTCGTGGTGTTCATGGGCCTCGCCGCCCAGTTGGCGGGCTTCGGCCTGTGGAAATTCCTGCGCTATTTCCGCGAGGAAATCCTCATCGTGGCAGCGACCACCACGACCGAATCCGTGCTGCCGCAGTTGATGCGCAAGCTGACCAAGCTGGGCTGTGCGGAATCCGTCGTGGGGCTGGTGATCCCCACCGGCTACTCCTTCAACCTGGAAGGCACCTGCCTCTATATCTCTACGGCGGCGGTCTTCCTCGCCCAAGCCACCAACACGCCGTTCGGATTGTCCCAACAAATCGGCCTCGTGCTGGTCTCACTGCTCACCTCGAAGGGCTCGGCGGGTGTCGCTGGCGCGGCGTTCGTCACGATGGCGGCAACCCTGTCCTCAGCCGGGACGATCCCGGTGGAGAGCATCGCGCTGGTGATCGGCATTCACCGCCTGATGTCCGAAGCCCTCACCTTCACCAGCCTGATCGGCAACGCAGTCGCCGCGATGGTCGTCGCCCGTTGGGAAGGCGGGCTGGACATGGTGCAGATGAAAGCAGAGTTGGACGCGGCCTAAGCGTTAGATGAGCTTGGCGGGATCCAATCTCTCCGAGTCATTGCAGCCGCAGCGCAGCAATCCACCGCGGTGCCGCCAGTTCAGCGATGGATTGCTGCACTTCGTTTGCAATGACGAGATGAGGCGGGCAAGCCCCAGCCGAAAACCATCAAGCCTCAGGCCAAAGCTGGGGCGGGCTGCCTGCGCCAGAGCAGCAGCGCGGCGACCAACACCGCCCCGGTCACCGCCGTGCTGATGTCAAGCCCGAGTGCCAAGCCATGACGCCCCGCGATGAAATCGCCGCCGCTGGTCCCCGCCGCCCGGATCGCCACCACGGCGAGCCAGTAGAACGGTGCGGTCGTCAGCCCCGCGAGGCTGCGCAGGGCCAGGATCACCGCCACCGCCACACTCAACGCCGCCGCACTGCCGCCATTGCCGAGGCCCACGATGTCGGCCACGTAATCGCCCATCACCGTGCCCAACGTGCCCGCCGTCAGCATCGCCGCCCAATAGAATCCGTTGGTCAGCGGCACGCCCACCGCCCGCGTCGCGGTCTCATCTTTCTCACGACGCCAGGGGGAGAGGTCCTCGGTTGCGACGATCACCACCAGTATCGCGGCGAGGAAGCCCATTGAGAGTTCGAACCCGAGCTTGAAATCATGCGTCAACAGATCGCCCAGATTGGTCGCCGCCGTGCGCAGCGTGACGATGGCGAGCCAGTAGAACAGCTCGGTCGTCCATTTGCTGCGGCTTTCGGCGATCAGGATCACCACCAGGATCACCGCCAGCGGGGCGAGGCCGAGATAATGGCCCAGATTCAGGATGCGCGAGACGAAATCGCCCATATTGGCACCGAACACGCTGGCGATGCACAGAGCCGTCCAATAGCGCGGGCCGGTGGCGGGGACGTTGGCGAGGCGCATCTTCATTCCCAATCTGTCGAGACAATCCCCGGTCAATCGCGGTCTTCCCTCGCGGCATCAAGCCTGATTGTGTGACAATCTGCGGCAAAGGAGTTCGGCTTGATGATCGCCAACCCGACACCCGGACGCAGCATCGCCCAACACGCGCTGATCGGTGATCAAAGCTGCGCGGCCCTGGTGGCCTCCGACGGCGCGGTGGATTTCCTCTGCTGGCCGAATTTCGACAGCCCGTCTTTGTTCGCTGGTCTGCTCGACCCCGCCATCGGTGGCGTGTTCGAACTCGCCCCCGCTGCCCCGATGGCGGAAGCGTCACAAGCCTATGTGCCGCAGACCAATGTGCTGGTCACCACCTGGACCACGGGGTCGGGCAGTGTCGAGGTCACCGACCTGATGCCCTGGCCGCTCTCGTCCAGCTTCGCGCCCGGCACGCTGATCCGCCGGGTGCGGGGGGAGGCGGGTGTCGTGCGGATGCGGCTCCGCTGTGCCCCGCGCCCGGATGACGCCCGCGTCGTGCCCGAGGTCACGCTTGATGCCGTGGGCGTCGCCTTCGCCAGCCCGACCTTCCCGGGAATCCGGCTGAGCACTCTCCTGGCACTCTCCGTCACGGCGGGAGAGGCCGAGGCTGAGTGGGAAATGCAGGAAGGGGAGACGCTGTTTCTCTGCCTGCACGCCAGTTCCATGCCCCCGCCCAGCGACGCGGCGATGTCTCGCGCGCTGTCCACCACCATCGCCGCTTGGCGCGGCTGGGCCGGACGGATCAACGTGGCCGGCCGCTGGCGAGAGCCGGTGATCCGCTCCGCCCTCGCGCTCAAGCTCATGGTCTCCGCCCGGCACGGCTCCATCATCGCCGCCCCCAGCTTCGGCCTGCCGGAGAGTCCGGGCGGCGCGCGCAACTGGGATTATCGCGCCTGCTGGATCCGCGACGGCGCGCTGATCGCCAACGCGTTCCTCCGTCTCGGCATGGCCGAGGAGGCGGCCGGATTCCACGCCTTCCTCGCCCGTTGCCACAGGCTGGAGCCGGGCCGCTTGGGGATTCTCTATGCCGTCGATGGCAGCGAAATCGCCGACGAGACCGAATTGCCGCATCTCGCGGGCTATGGCGCTGCCCGCCCGGTGCGGATCGGCAATGGCGCGCGCGACCAGTTGCAACTCGATATTCACGGCGAATTCCTCGACAGCCTCGCCGCCACCCACGCGGCCCCGACCAATTGGGTGTCGATCTGTGAGACCATCGACTATGTTCGCGAACATTGGTGCAGCATCGATAGCGGCATCTGGGAACTACGCGGCGGTCCGCGTGCGCATCTGCATTCCCGCCTGCTCTGCTGGGTGGCGCTTGATCGGGCGGTCCTGCTGGCGCGCGGCCACGGATTGTCAGCACCTTTGGCCGTGTGGGAGGCAACGCGCGCCGAAATCCACGCCGATATCTGGTCCAGCTTCCGCCATCCCGAGCACGGCTATTTCGTCCAGTCCGCAGGCGGACGCGATCTGGACGCAGCACAGTTGATGATGCCGCTGCTCGGCTTCATCGACGGAAAAGACCCAATCTGGCTCGCCACCTTGGACGCCATCACAAGTGAACTCGTCGCTGACGGTCTGGTCTGGCGCTATCGCAATGCGGACAGCCTGCCGGGTGAGGAAGGCTCATTCGCCCCCTGCATGTTCTGGTATATCGCCTGCCTGGCGCTGGCCGGGCGTCAGGCAGAGGCGGAGGCGGCGATGGATCGCGCGGTGGCGCGGGGCAATGCGCTGGGTCTGTTCGCCGAGGAGATCGCGCCGGACGGCACCATGCTCGGCAATTTCCCCCAAGGTCTCACCCACGCCGCTCTGATCGAGACTGCTTGCCTGTTGGCCCAGCTGTCATGACGCCGTGTCGCTGAGATCCTTGAGCGTCACCCCGCTGCGTCCGAGTTTGCGCATCTGCTCCAGCAAATAGACGATGCGATACCCGGCCTCCTGATATGAGAGCCCCTCGGGGCGGATATTGCTGATGCAGTTGCGCTCGGCATCATGCGTCGCCGCGTGCGGGGCCCAGGTGAGATAGGCCCCCAATGAGTCGGGTGCCGAGAGGCCGGGCCGCTCACCGATCAGAATCAGTGCTGCCTTCGCCCCCAGAGTCTGCGCCACCGCGTCCCCCAGCTTCACCCGCGCGCCGCGTGCGACGACCAATGGCGCAAGAGCCAATCCGGACGTGGCAAGCGCTGGCAGCAGCATTGCCAGCAACGGCGGCGCATGGCGCTGCACCGCGTCAGCGGAGAGGCCGTCGCCCAAGATGATCGCCAGATCGCAATCACCAGCCTGGTCGGACAAAGCGCGCGCCGAGTCCGGATGCAGGGCGCGACCGAGATCGGGGCGCATCAGATAGGTCGGCCGGTCCGTCGCCTGACTTTCAACCAAAATGGCCGGCGCGGGCAGGGCTGCGAGCAACGCCGTCTCGTCCAATCGCGCATGCACCGCATCCCGCGCCCGCGCATGGGCGAGGCGGAAATCCAGCAAGGGCGCGGTCGCAAGCGAGGCCCCGCTGCGCGCCAGCCCGATCCGCGCCGCCGTCAATCCGCGCAGTTTCGGCCACGTGACGCGATCGTTCATGACGCGGGCAACAAGGCTTGCAGCCGTGCGGGCGAGTCAGGCGGACGGATGCGCCCGGCTTCATCGGCCAGCCCCTGACGGATCAGCCACGCCTCGAATTCCGGCGCGGGTTTCCGGCCAAACAGATCCCGCATTGCCAGCGCGTCGTGGAAACTCGTGCTCTGATAGCCGAGCATGATGTCATCCGCCCCCGGCACGCCCATGACGAAATTCACCCCGGCCGCCACCAGCAAAGCAAGCAGCGCGTCCATGTCATCCTGATCGGCCTCGGCATGGTTGGTGTAGCAAACATCCACCCCCATCGGCAGACCAAGCAGCTTGCCGCAGAAATGATCCTCCAGCCCGGCGCGGGTGATCTGCTTGCCGTCATAGAGATATTCCGGGCCGATGAACCCCACCACCGAATTGACCAACAACGGCGCGTAACGCCGTGCCACCGCATAGGCGCGTGCCTCCAGCGTCTGCTGATCGACCCCGTGATGCGCCCCCGCACTGAGCGCGCTGCCCTGGCCGGTCTCGAAATAGAACGCGTTCTGCCCGACCGTGCCGCGACCGAGCGACGCCACAGCACTCTGTGCCTCATCAAGCAAAGCGAGATTGATGCCGAAACTGCGATTGGCCGCCTCGGAGCCCGCGATGGATTGGAACACCAGATCCACCGGCGCCCCTTGGCCGATCAAATCGAGCGTCGTGGTCACATGCGCCAGCACGCAGCTTTGCATCGGAATGTCGAGCTTGCGCCGGATCGTCTCCAGCAGATCGAGCAACTCCCTGGTGCGCTCGGGGCTGTCGGTCGCCGGGTTGATGCCGATGCAGGCATCGCCCGAGCCGAGCAACAGGCCATCGAGAATGCTCGCCGCAATCCCGCGTGGGTCATCCGACGGGTGGTTGGGTTGCAGCCGCACCGAGAGGCGGTCGGGCAGCCCGATGGTGGTGCGGAACGCTGTGACCACCTGCACCCGGCTCGCCACCAACATCAGATCCTGCAGCCGCATCAACTTGCTCACCGCTGCCACCATCTCAGGGGTGAGGCCGCTTGCGAGGGAGGCGATATCGGTCTCATCGGCGAGCAGGAAATCGCGCAGGCCTCCCACCGTCAGATGACGGATCGGGGCGAAGGCTGCGGCGTCATGGCTGTCGATGATCAGCCGCGTCACCTCGTCGGCTTCATAGGGGATCACTGCCTCGGTGAGGAAAGTCGCAAGGGGCAGATCGGCCAGCGCCATCTGGGCGGCAACGCGGCGCAATTGGCTGTCGGCGGCCAATCCGGCCAATTGGTCGCCGCTGCGGAGTGGGGTTGCGTGGGCGAGCAATGTGGCGAGGCTGTCGAACCCATGTCGCTCGCCGCCACAGATGACGCGATACATCCCGCCAGCCTCCTCGCCGATCAGTAGACTCCAGGCGTCCCGCCGCCATCGACGGCAATCGCGGTGCCCTGGATGTGCCGCGCGGCGTCTCCGGCGAGGAACACGGAAAGCGCTGCCACATCCTCCGGCTGGCCGATGCGGCGCAGCCCCTCTTTGGCGATCTGCGCGGCGCGAACCTCGTCAGCTGTCATCCCGCTGGCGGCGGCGCGTTGGGCGAACAATTGTCGCACCCGGTCGGTCTCGGTCAGCCCGGGCAGGATCGCGTTGACATTCACGCCGTCGCGTTTGCCGAGGCCGGACAGGCCCTTGCTGAAATTCGCCATCGCCGCGTTGACGGAACCGCCGACCATGAAGTTCGGATCGGGCGTGCGGGCGGCACCGCCGATGATATTGATCACCACGCCTTGCGCCGTCACCAGCAACGGCCAGAACAGGCGGCAAAGCCTGACGGCCGAGTAGAGTTTCAGCGCGAACCCGTCCTCCCACTGCTCATCCGGCTGGGTGAGGAAATCGCCCGCGCGGGTGGCACCGGCCGAGTTGACCAGCACATCGCAGCGCCCGAACCGCGCCTCGACCGCAGTGAAGACGGCTTGGCATCCCGCAATGGTGCGCAAATCGCCGGCAACGCCAAGCGGCGGCAGGGCCCCGGTGGCGGCGATGCGCCGCTCGGCGTCGGCCAGACGTTCCGGCGACGCGGCGGCGAGCACTGTCTGCGCACCGAGATTTGCAAATGCCTCGGCGATGGCAAAACCAATCCCTCGGCTGCCGCCGCTGACCACCACCACTTTGCCGTCAAATCGCTGTGTCATCGCGTTCCCAATCCGTCTTGTGTCGGCGGGATCGTGGCGATGACGTCGCGTGCTTGCAAGCCGACGACCGTCCGACTGCATCCAATCAGACGGCCCGTGCGTGAAAGCGAAATCAGTGGGGGAGCGTGCAGGCCATGATCGCACCCAGCCCGATGGCCGCAGCGATAGAAAGGAGAAGTGCCATCGGCACGCCAAAGATATCGCGTGCGAGTGCAGCATTCACGCGGTTTTGGTTTACGGCGTCAGACATGTCGATCTCCATTTCTTTGGTTGGTTTGCCGGTTTTCTCACCGTGCCCCGATTTAGAAGTGTCTTGTCTGCATCTCTTCCCCCATGCGGGTGAAAAATGCGGTCTGACATATTTTTCTGCGGTGACGTAAGCATCATGGTCGCGCCGAACATCGGCGCTTGCCCGGTTGCCCCACGCGCTGGCGAGGCCGATAAGCTCCTCCCCGCAAGGAGGCATCGACTCGGGTCATGACGGTTGCAATCGAGATGGGACAGAATGCGGCAGGCGGAAGCGCATTGCTTGACCTGGAGGAATTGCTTGCCACCCGTCTGTTGGTGCAGGGCAATTCCGGCTCGGGAAAATCCCATCTGCTGCGCCGCCTGCTCGAACAGAGCGCGCCCTTCGTGCAGCAGGCGATCATCGACCCCGAAGGCGATTTCGTCACCCTCTCCGAGCAATTCGGCCATCTGGTGATCGACGCCGAGGCGCACACCGAGCAGGCGTTGCAACTGGCGGGTGAGCGCGCGCGCATCCACCGGGTCTCGACTGTGCTCAACCTCGAAGGGCTGGACGCCGAGAACCAGCTCCGCCGCGCCGCCGCCTTCCTGGGCGGGATTTTCGAGGTCGATCGCGACCATTGGTATCCGATGCTGGTGGTGGTGGACGAGGCCCAGCTTTTCGCCCCCGCCATCGCGGGCGAGGTGTCCGACGACGCGCGCAAGCTCTCGCTGGGGGCGATGACCAATCTGATGTGCCGGGGCCGCAAGCGCGGGCTGGCCGGGGTGATCGCCACCCAGCGTCTGGCCAAACTTGCCAAGAACGTCGCGGCCGAGGCGTCGAACTTCCTGATGGGCCGCACCTTTCTCGATATCGACATGGCGCGCGCCGCTGACCTCCTTGGCATGGAGCGCAGGCAGGCCGAGGCATTTCGCGATCTCGAACGCGGGCATTTCATGGCGCTCGGCCCCGCTTTGTCGCGCCGCCCGCTGAGCCTGCGCATCGGGCCGACCACAACCCAGCCGCGCAACGCCAACCCGCTGCTGATGCCGATGCCGGTGGCGGCGTTGGAGGATGCCCGCGCGATCATTCTCGCCGCCGCCCCGCCCGACATTGGCCGTCCGACCCGCCGCCCGCCACCGCCGCCCGCGCCGGACCTGCTCAGCCAGTTGATGGCCGCCAAGAAAACACCCGACGAGGCCAATGCCGATCCGCAGGAGGCTCCGGCCAGCCCCGAACATCTGGCCGAGCAACGCGTCCAGCTCGACCGCATCCTGCGCGCCATCCTGGCCGACCCGGAGGCCGGGTTTCGCGCCATCGGCGTGCTCTACCAGGATTTCCTGGTCCGCTGCCGGATCGAGGGGCTGGGGAACAATGTGCCGGACCTCGCCGCCTTCCGTCGCATGCTCACCCGCGCCCGCGCCGGGATCAGCGACGCGATGGCGCGGGAGGAGGCGTGGTTGGACGTCTCGGCCCGCGCCGCCGCGTTGCCGGAAGACATGCAGGGCATCTTCCTGATGATCGCCCGCGCCGCCCGCGAAAGGCTGCCTTGTCCAAGTGACGCCATGATCGCCCGCGCCTACGGCACCCGCTCGACGGGCCGGGCGCGGCGCGTGCTCACCTTTATCGAGGAACAGGGCCTGATCGTCTGCCAGATCGACGGCCAAGGGCGACGGATTGTCACCTTGGTCGAACTCGCCTGGGCCACCGCGCCAGGGAACCCGAATGCTGAGGAGGCGGTCAGCCCGGCGTGAGCATCGGTGCCAAGGCGGCGCACACATCCGGGGCGTCGATCAGGCTCCAGCAGCGCGCCAGCAGATCCTGTGCTGCCTCCTCGCCGAGGATCAGCGTCGCCTGACCGAGAAATTTCTCCGAAAGCTCAGCATCGGTGAGCGGCCGCGAGACGCTGCCGCGGGCGTGTTCGACATGGCCGCC
>CAITEF010000544.1 GCA_903891315.1 uncultured Rhodospirillales bacterium
CCAGCCAACTGGCGAGCACCGGCTCAAAGAGTTCGATGGGAGGAATTTCGCCCGCCATCCTTGCCGAAAATTCCTTGTGGCGCGGCGAAGCTGAGAGGCGCTGTTTCCATGCCCGTCGAATTGCGCCGCCACGCAAACCGACCTTGCGCCATTCAGCCAAGATTTCAGGCGGAATTTCGAATGGGCCTGCCGTCCACCCAAGAGCCGTGCGGGTTGCAGCGACCTCATCGATGCCCAGCGGGCTGCCATGAACATTGTGGGATCCCGCCTTGTTGGGGGCGCCTTTGCCGATCACCGTGCGGCAGGCAACCAGTGAAGGACGCGGGTCGGCCATGGCCTCCGCAATGGCCTTTGCGATGTCCGCATGGTCATGACCGTCGCATTGGCACACGTGCCACCCGGTGGCAGTATGACGCGCCATCACGTCTTCGCTTGTCGATACCGATGTTGCGCCGTCAATGGTGATGCGATTGTCATCCCACAGCACGATAAGGCGACCAAGCCTGAGGTGGCCGGCAAGGCCGATCGCCTCGTGATTGATCCCCTCCATCAGGCAGCCATCGCCGGCAATGACGAACGTACGATGATCGACCAGATTGTCGCCAAACTCGGCGTTCAGGTTTCGCTCCGCGATCGCCATGCCGACGGCCATTGCCAGACCCTGGCCAAGCGGCCCGGTGGTGCATTCAATTCCGGCCAGTTCCGTATTCTCGGGATGGCCTGCGCATTTTGAATGAAGCTGCCGGAAGCACCGGATGTCATCCATCGTTGGCTCGGCATAGCCAGCAAGGTGTAGCAAGGCATAGAGCAGCATCGATCCGTGCCCAGCAGACAGCACAAAGCGATCACGGTCGGGCCAATCAGGCGCCTCGGGATCAAATTTCAGAAAGTGCGCGTAAAGGACTGTCGCAACATCGGCCATACCCATTGGCATACCCGGATGCCCTGAATTGGCCGCCTGGACCGCGTCCATCGCAAGCGCGCGGATGGCATTGGCCATTGTATGGAGCATTGCAATCTCCCTTGTCCCCAGATGCTGCTGGACACGCCTGCGGCATGAGCGTCCGATGGCCCGCCGGACACTATCCGCAGATGGTTTGTCCGGTCTTGGCCCAGTCAGCCAGGAAGCCTTCGATACCCTTGTCTGTGAGAACGTGTTTGACCAGGTTGCGGATCACCGGCGCCGGCATGGTCGCAACGTCGGCGCCGAGCCTGGCGCATTCGAGCACGTGAATGGGATGGCGAACGCTGGCAGCAAGAATTTCGGTGGCGAAATTGTAATTGTCATAGACCAGCCTGATGTCGCGGATCAGGTCGATGCCGTCAAAGCCATTATCATCGTGCCGACCAATGAACGGTGAGACAAAAGTCGCCCCCGCCTTTGCCGCCAACAGGGCCTGACCCAGCGAAAAGCACAGCGTCACATTGACCATGGCGCCGTCTGCAGAGAGTTTTTTGCAGGTCTTCAGCCCGTCAAGGGTCATTGGCACCTTGATACACACATTGTCGGCCAATTCGCGCAGAATTCCGGCTTCGCGCATCATGCCAGGATGATCGGATGCGATGACCTCGGCGCTGACCGGGCCATCGACCAAACGACAGATTTCCGCGACCACTTCGATGAAATCCCGCCCCGACCTGGCGATCAAAGTGGGGTTTGTGGTGACGCCATCGAGCAAGCCGGTGGCCGCCAGTTCCGCGATCTCAGCTGTGTCGGCGGTATCGACAAAAAACTTCATGAGGCCTCCGGAAAGAGCGGACACAGGACAGAATAGAGCGATCTGAATTTGGCCTGCCGCTGGGCAAAATGTGCGACCAGCGCGTGGTCAGGTTCCACCACGCGAACAATCCTTGGCGAAGGACAGGCGTCCGAGAGAGGGGGGCGCTCGACACCCAACAGGGCAAGGCGCGCAGCCCCGAGTGCCGGGCCGACTTCGCTGCCTTCGCGATAGACAATTGGCGTATCAAGCGCAGCTGCCAGCAATTGGCCCCAATAGATGGAGCGCGCGCCGCCGCCAATCAGCGTGATGCTGTCGGCCTCGCCGCCGGCTGCTGTCAGCGAGTCGAGACCATCGCGAAAGGCCATTGCCACCCCTTCAAGCACGGCCTGGCCGATCGCCGCTGCATCGCTGTCATGGCCAAGCCCGAACAGCACGCCCGATGCATCGGGATCGTTGTGCGGTGTGCGTTCCCCCGAAAGGTAGGGAAGAAACAGCTCGCGCCCGCACGGCTCTGCCCGGCGCTCGATCGTGCGCAGCAACCCCGACGTATCCACCTGCCCGGTCAATCGTGCTGCCCAGTCAAGACAACTGGCCGCGCTGAGGTGCACTGCCATCTGGTGCCAGCGATCGGGCAGGGCGTGGCAAAAGGTATGAACGCCACCTGCCGGATTGGGATGATAGCCTTCGTTGGCGAGAAAAAGCACGCCTGATGTGCCAAGCGACAGAAAGGCATCACCAGGATTTACGACGCCCATGCCGATGGCCCCGGCAGCGTTGTCACCCGCGCCGGCGATGACCGGAACCTGCGCCATTTCCCAACGTTCGGCGATGGTCGGGCGAAGAACGCCGGTAATCTCCGGCCCCTCGTACAGGCGCGGCATTTCGCTGCGCGTCAGGCCGGTTGCTGAAAGCACCGTGTCAGACCAGTCACGCAGCGCAACATTCATCCATAGCGTGCCTGCTGCATCGGACATGTCCGATGCACAATCGCCAGTCATGCGCAGGCGCACGTAATCCTTCGGCAAAAGTACCATGGCGACGGCGTCGAACAGCGCGGGCTCATGATGCCGCAGCCAGGCAAGCTTGGGCGCGGTAAATCCCGGCATGGCCTGATTGCCGGTGATTTCGCCAAGATCCGGCACCACAGCCGCCAGTTCCACACACTGCGCCGCCGAGCGACCATCGTTCCACAGGATCGCCGGGCGCAAGGCGGAATGCTGGCGATCCAGCAGCGTGGCGCCGTGCATCTGCCCGGCAAGGCCGATGCCGCGAATATTGCGGCGAATTTCGGCAGGAAGGGCGGCGATTGTGGCATTGGTCGCCTGCCACCAGTCTTCCGGGTCCTGTTCTGACCACAGCGGTTGCGGCCGCGAAACTGTTAGCGGTGAACTGGACTGCGCAACAACGGCGCCAGACAGATCAATAACGACCGCCTTCACGCAAGATGTGCCAATATCCAATCCCAGAAACATCGCCATTTCCCGTCATTTTCCAAGCTTGGTGGCCGCCAGCATGATTCAGCTGTGCAAAGCTGTGGCAATCGGACCACCGATCGCGAATTCCTCAAAAACTGCGCGAAATCCGCTACGTTGTGGCGAACAGGCCACAACCCCTACATCGATGCCCGGCGCTGACGGAAAATAGGCTGATCTTGTCAGCTTCCAGCAATTGAGCAGCGGATCATGGCAATACATTCGCACGGTTTCGCCCCGGCGGGTGAGCCGCAGCCGGACGCCGGCATGCGGAACAGGAATGTCGACGAGAGCCCAATCGGCATGATCGTTGGCGGCAACCACTGAAAATGTGCGGATGCCTTCGCTGTACTCGATCCCGC
>CAITEF010000545.1 GCA_903891315.1 uncultured Rhodospirillales bacterium
ATGGTGGTGTGACCGTCATGCCCGCAAGCATGCATCAGGCCTTTTTTCTGGCTGGCATAGGCAAGCCCGGTTGCCTCTTCGATGGGCAGCGCGTCCATGTCGGCGCGCAGGCCGATGCTGGATTGGCCGTTGCCCTTGCGCAGCACGCCGACAACGCCGGTGCCACCGACATGGCGATGCACCTCAATTCCCCAACTTGCCAGTTTGGCCGCGACGATATCGGCGGTCCGGCGTTCCTCGAAGCCAAGTTCGGGATGGGCATGGATGTCACGACGGATCGCGGTGAGTTCATCGTGATAGGCACGGATCGCGTCGGCTGCGGTCATCAAATGGCTCCCCTATACGTTATCATTTCACCACGATGGCAGCGGCACGACCAGACCTTACGGCAACATCACAGATTTTGTGCCTGTTCCCGCAAACTGCGGTTATGCTGCACTGCACATGCGACTGCGAGAGAGACGGAGAGACCATGGCTTCCCAAGTGATCGCTGTTGAGCCTTTCGATCTGGTGGTGTTCGGTGCCACCGGCGACCTCGCCATCCGCAAACTGATCCCCGCGTTGTATCACCGCGACGCTGCAGGTCAGGTCCCGGGATCATCGCGTATCATCGGCGTCTCGCGTCGCCCGATGGAGGATGCGGCCTTCCGCAAGATGGCGCATGACGCGCTCGGCGCGCATGTCGGCAAGGATCATCATGAGGAGGCGGCGATTGCGCGTTTCCTCGACAGGGTCAGCTACGCCTCAGTCGATGTGGTGGGCAAGGCCGGGTGGAAGGAACTGGCCGCGATGCTGGCGGGCAGCGACCGAATTCTGGTCTGCTATCTCTCCACCGGCCCCGATTTGTTCGTGCCGATCTGCGACGGGCTGGCCGCCTGCGGGCTGGCCGAGCGGGCGCGGGTGGTGGTGGAGAAGCCGCTGGGCAAGAACCTCGCCTCAGCGATGGCGGTCAATGACGCAATCGGCAAGCATTTCCCGGAAAGTCATGTCTACCGGATCGACCATTATCTCGGGAAGGAGACAGTGCAGAATCTGATGGCGCTGCGCTTCGCCAACGCGCTGTTCGAGCCGCTGTGGAATGCAGCGCATATCGACAATGTGCAGATCACCGTCGCCGAGACGCTGGGCGTCGAGGGCCGTGCTGGCTACTACGACACGGCCGGTGCGTTGCGCGACATGGTGCAGAACCACATTCTCCAGCTGCTCTGTCTGGTCGCGATGGAACCGCCGCCGTCGCTCGCCGCCGATGCGGTGCGCGACGAGAAGCTGAAAGTGTTGCAGGCGCTGGTGCCGATCACGCCCGAGACGGTGCGCGAGAACGTGGTGCGCGCGCAGTATCGCGCAGGTGCCTCGGCGACCGGGCCAGTGCCGGGATATCTGGAGGAGCTCGGCAATTCCGACAGTCGCACCGAGACCTTCGTGGCACTGCGCGCTGAGATTGCCAATTGGCGTTGGGCGGGCGTGCCGTTCTATCTGCGCACCGGCAAGCGGCTGCCGTCGCGGGTCTCCGAGATTGTCGTCTCGTTCCGGCCGATCCCGCACTCGGTGTTCGACAAATCCGCTGGTGCCGTGCGCAACAACCGTCTGGTGATCCGGCTGCAACCCGATGAGGGCGTGAAGCTTTGGCTGATGATCAAGGACCCCGGCCCGGGCGGGATGCGCCTGCGCCGCGTGCCGCTCGACATGTCGTTCGCCGAGACCTTCGCGGTGCGCAATGCCGATGCGTATGAGCGGCTGCTGATGGATGTGGTGCGCGGCAATCAGACGCTGTTCATGCGGCGTGACGAGGTGGAAGCGGCGTGGCGCTGGGTTGAGCCGATTTTGCAATATTGGGGCGGCAGCGAGGAATTGCCGCGCACCTACACCGCTGGCACCTGGGGCCCGACCGCGTCGGTCGCGCTGATCGAGAAGGATCGACGGAGCTGGCATGAGGAAATGGCGTAGGCATGAAAAAACCCGGCGAGGTTTCCCCCGCCGGGCTGTTCACTTCTGCGCGACCAAGGATTACTCGGCGGCGAGGCCGGCCACGCCTTGACCCGGCTTGAAAGCCACGTCGAACACGCGGGTGAGATCGGCGCGCTGCAGGCCGATATCGGCCAATTCGCGGTCGGACATCTCGTTGAGTTCCATCAGCACCGCATGACGGGCGGGGATTTCGGAGATCCAGGTGATTGCCGCCTTAATGCGGGAGAACAGGCTGCGACCGGTGGACTCGGCCACAAAACGCGGCTCGTCGGCATAGTGCGACAGGGTGGTGGGCATCAGAAGAGCGATCTCTTCCTTGGCAACTCGCATGTTCATCGTTCAAGCTCCTGATACGGAACGGATTTGAGGGAACCGTGTTGGGCGCTAAAATAACCGTAAGGCGTCGCGCGGCTCTTGTGCGTTGCAACATAGCACACGCAAAAAGGGCCAGTATGGCTGTCTTTCTTTTGCTGCCATGCAGCAAAAGCATACTTATCATTCTCTAGTAGAATCGAATGGACGACGTGAACGTGAGAGCTTTGGACGCAGCAGCGAAGTTGGCAGGCTTGCGGGGACAATTGGCCGCATTCGGTGTGGATGGGGTGATCGTGCCGCGCGCGGATGAGCATCTTGGAGAATATGTGCCCCCCAGCGCCGAGCGGCTGCGCTGGCTGACCGGCTTCAGCGGCAGTGCTGGATTGGCGGCTGTCACCACGACGCGGGCCGCGGTTTTTTCCGATGGCCGCTACACGCTGCAACTCCAGCAGGAGACCGACGGCACGCTGTGGGAGCGCCGTCACATGACCGAAGAGCCCGCGCCGCGCTTTCTCGCAGACGCCGGTGCGAAGCGCATCGGCTATGACCCCTGGCTGATCTCCGATGAGGGCTTGCGCGCCTACGAACAAGCCGGGCTGGAGATGATCCCGCTCGCCTCCAATCCGGTCGACGCCGTCTGGTCTGACCGCCCGGCCCCGCCAGCGCGACCGGGCATGATCCATCCGCTGGAATATGCCGGCAAGAATTCCGCTGCCAAACGCCATGAGATCGCCAGCCAGCTGCGTGAGTCCGGGCTGCGCGCGGCGGTGATCTCCGATCCCGCATCCGTCGCCTGGCTGTTCAATCTGCGCGGCTCTGATGTTGGATTCACGCCGTTCATGCTGGGCTTTGCGCTGATCCTGGAGGATGCGAGTGCGACGCTGTTCACCGACCCGGGCAAGATCGACGCGCCGTTGCGAGCGTGGCTCGGTGGCGACGTGACGGTTGCCAGCCGCGCAGAACTGCCGGACGCCATCGCGGGACTCGGTGGCTGCAAGGTGCGGCTCGACACCAGCGGCTCCCCCGCCTGGTTCGCGCATCGGCTGCGCGAGGCGGGGGCTGAGATTGACGCTGGGCTTGACCCGTGCTTGCTGCCCAAGGCGTGCAAGAACCCGGTCGAGCAGGATGGCTCACGCGCGGCGCATCTGCGCGACGGCATCGCGATGACCCGCTTCCTGCACTGGCTCGACGACACTCTGGCAGGCCAGACCGCAATCACCGAACGCGCCGCCGCCGCAAGGCTGCTGGCGCTGCGCGAGGAGATGGCTGGATTCCAGGGCGAGAGCTTCCCGGCGATCACCGCGGCAGGTCCGCACGGTGCTATCGTGCATTACCGGGCAACCCCGGACTCCGACCGCGAACTCGCCCGCAACGAGGTGTATCTGATCGACAGCGGCGGCCAATATCTCAGCGGTACCACCGACATCACCCGCACGCTGTGGACCGGCCCCGACACGCCGCCGACCGAACTGTGCGAGCGCTACACCCGGGTGTTGCGCGGCCATATCGCGGTCGCAAGGCTGGTTTTTCCGGCGGGGGTGACCGGTGCCCATATCGACGGATTTGCGCGTGCGGCGCTCTGGCAGGTCGGGCTCGACTATGATCACGGCACCGGCCATGGCGTGGGCAGCTATCTCTCGGTGCATGAAGGCCCGGTCAGCCTGTCGCGCGCCGCCCGCCCGGTGGCGTTGCAGGCGGGGATGATCCTGTCCGACGAGCCCGGCTATTACGAGAGCGGGGCCTATGGCATCCGGATCGAAAATCTTTTGCTGGTGCAGAAAGCCGATTTCCCAGGATCCGCGCGCAGCTTCCTGCGCTTCGAGACGCTCTCCTTCACCCCCTATGACCGCCACCTGATTGCCCCGGCCTTGCTCAGCCCCGAGGAAGTCGCCTGGGTGGATGCCTATCATTTATGCGTCTTCGAGACGCTCGCCCCACATCTTGGGGTGGAGGTGCGGGCCTGGCTGGCGGAGGCGTGTGCGCCACTGGCGGGATAAAGCTTCGCGTTAACCCTTCTCCGCGTGCGCAATCGTATAATCAGGCAGCGAATCGGGGACTTACATGCCCAGCACAGCCGAACTCAAACACCTCTCCCGCTGGTGCAGCGCGCGCCGCCTGCACTGGCAGCCTGCCCGCACGGAGGCGGGAGCCCCTGCCATCCTGCTGCGCAGCGACAGCGTATTGGTGGCTTGGCACGACATGATGCTGATCGAGGATGATGACGGCGTGGCCCTGCTCGACGAGCAGGGGGACTTGCTGGCCGATGCCTCCGAGATCCCGGCCTTGCTTGACGCACTCGACTCCGGGCTGGTCACCCGCCCGGTGGCGCGGCTCTGCCGGCCCCGGCTGCCTTACTCGCCTTCCGAGACGATCTCGAACAGGCTCGGCGTCGAGATCACGTAGCCCTGGCGGCGGACGGAGAGGATCACCCGCTCCGAACAGCCAATCTCGCCAAGTTTGCGGCGCAGCTTCATCACAAGCTGATCGACGCTGCGATCCTCGTCATGCAGACGGCGGCGAAGCGCTATCATGCTGACATCCTCGCGGGAGACCGGCTGTGCATTTGCGGCGAGCAGTGCCTCCATCGTGAGCATCTCGGCCTCGGTGAACAACACGCTGCGACCGTCTGGTGCCGTCACCGCACGCAAGGTCGGATCGACGGCGATCTTCAGCGAGGCCGCCTTCGCCCGACCCGGCAGGCGGCGATGCACCGCGCGGATACGCGCCGCGAGTTCCTGCACCATCACCGGCTTGACGACATAGTCATCCGCCCCAGTGTCAAGCGCGGTCACCCGTGCCTCCTCCTCGGCGGACGCGGTTACCACGATGACGCCCGCACCCATCGCGGTGAAGCCGCCGACAAGGTCCAGACCGTTCACGTCGGGCAAGGAAAGGTCAAGCAACACCATCTCGGGCCGGAAAATCACTCCGGCCTTTTCCGCCTCGGCCCCGGAGGCCGCGATATCAACCTCCATCCCCTCGGCTCGCAACGCTGCTGCGATTCTTGCGGCAACAGTGGCAACATCTTCCACCACCAACACACGCACTCGAATTCCTCCACCTGTTTTGGCGACCATCTGCGTTCATTGTGCCAGCGAATCGCCCAGCTTGCCGCATCAAAGCAAAACATTACATCACTTTGCCAATACATTCCGCATGGCAAATTCAGAAGTGGGAGAATTTCACTCCAAACATCCCGCATCGAGCAGTGTCCGACGCACCAGATCCGGCGGAGTCGAACTCGTGGTGTGGCACTGGCCAATGCCGCGTGGCAGGATCAGATGGATCGCGCCGTCACGCATTTTCTTGTCACGGCTCATATGGTGCATCAGCCGCGACGCCGAGAGTTTGCGATTGAGCAGCGCCATCTCGCCTGGCAATCCGACCGAGTTGAAATGCGCGATCACCCGATCCGTGTCGGCCTGGCTCACCTCGCCGAGCTTGGTCGCCAATTGGAAGGCGAGCCCGATTCCGGTGGCCACCGCCTCACCATGCAGTACCTGACCATATCCGCATTCCGCCTCGATGGCGTGGCCGAATGTGTGGCCGAGATTGAGCAGCGCCCTGCCATTGTTGGGCTTTTCCTCACGCTCGTCGTCTCCGACCACCTGGGCCTTGAACGCGCAAGCGCGCAGCACCGCCTCGGCCTGCACGTGACGATCACCGCCGACGACGGCATGGGCGTGGGCTTCGCACCAGTTGAAGAACGCCGCGTCGCCGATCAGCCCGGCTTTGGCGATCTCGGCATAGCCCGCCCGCAATTCCCGCGGCGGCAGCGTGGCCAGCGTCGCGGTGTCGGCCAGCACCATGCGGGGCTGGTGGAACGCGCCGAGCAGATTCTTGCCGTGCTGCGTGTTGATCCCGGTCTTGCCACCGACCGAACTGTCGACCTGGGCGAGCAAAGTTGTCGGTATCTGCACGAACGGCAGACCGCGCATCACGGTGGCTGCAGCGAACCCGGCCAGATCGCCGACCACGCCGCCGCCGAGCGCAATAACCGCCGTGCGGCGCTCGACTCGGGCTTCGAGCATCTGATCAACGACGAGACCATATTGCTCCAGGCTCTTGGCGCGCTCACCGGGTGGGACAATGATCGAGTGGCAATCAAACCCAGCCTCGGCCAGGCCGTGTCGCAGCTTGTGCAAATGCAGGGGGGCGACGATGCTGTCGGTGATGATGATACAGCGCTTCTGCGGCAGCACCGGGGCCAGCAGACCGCCCGCCCGCTCCAGCAGCCCCTCCCCCACGACCACGTCGTAATTGCCGGTGGAGAGTGCCAGCGAAAGACGGCGCGGCGCGTGCCAGTTCACCAGCGCCTCGACCACGCGCGACGTGGTGTGTTCCGGGCTTTCATCGGTACAATCCACCACGATGTCCGACTCGGCATAGACCGGATGCCGCTTGTCCATCAGCCCCTGCAGGATCGACGCCGGATCACCACCCGCCAGCAGCGGGCGATGCGTGCGCTGGGCAACGCGGCGGACCAGCGTGGGAAGCTGGGCGCGCAGCCAGAGGCTGACCGCCTCGCGTCGGATGGTCGCGCGCGTCTCGGGGTCCATGAAGGCACCGCCGCCAGTGGCGAGCACCATTGGCTCGCCCGCCAGCAATCGGCGGATCACCCGACGCTCACCGGCGCGGAACTCTGCCTCGCCAAAACGGGCAAAGAGTTCAGAGATCGAGCAACCCGCGGCGAGTTCGATTTCGATGTCGGCGTCATGGAATGGCAGGCCGAGCCGTGCGGCGAGTCTGCGGCCGATCGAGGTCTTGCCCGCCCCCATCAAGCCGACAAGCACGATGGACCGGCCCGCGAGGCTGGCGGGCAGTGTCACCGGATCTTCGTGAAGCGGTCCGGGGCGAAGAGGAGGCGGAGCGGAGTTGCGTGTCATGGCGCGTCACGGTAGCACGACCCGCAACGCCCTCGCCAATCGGGGGTGTCCGGGCATAAGGCTGGTATGTTCGGAACTGGGGGTTTCATGGGTCGCGTGCTGTTGCTGGCAATGATGCTGGTCATCCTGGTGGCGTCGGTGGGCTTCCTCGCCTTGGGAGCGTTTCCGCCGGAACCGCACCCGATGGCGGTGCACAAAATCGTGCCGAACGACCATATCGGCCGCGGCTTCTAGCCGCTGAAACCAAGATGAACCGCCATATCGAGGCGTTTCTGGAGATGAAATCCGCCGAGCGTGGCGTGGCGCGCAACACCCTGCTCGCCTACCGCGCCGACCTTGAGGATCTGTCCGCCTCGTTGCCAGACCCGAGCGCTGCCGACGAATCAGCGTTGCGTTCCTATCTTGCCGGATTGGCCGCCTCCGGCCTCTCGCCCCGCACCCAAGCGCGCCGATTGTCCTGCCTGCGGCAATTCTACCACTTCCTGCTGCGCGACGGCGTGCGCGAGGATGACCCGACACGGCGACTCGACGCCCCGCGTCAGCGGGCCGCGCTGCCGAAATTCCTCTCCGAGACCGAGGTCGATGCGATGCTCGCCGCCGCCCAACTGCATCCGCGCGCCGAGATGCTCTCGGCCGCCCTGGAAATTCTCTATGCAACGGGGCTGCGCGTGACCGAGTTGCTCACCCTGCCGCGCCGGGCGCTGGCGAGTGATGCCGAGTTGTTGCTGATCAAGGGCAAGGGCGGCAAGGAACGCATCGTCCCGCTGTCAGACGCCGCACGCGAAGCCGCGAGGCCGCTGCTCAAGGCAGGTGGCCGCTATTTGTTTCCAGGACGCGATCCGAAGGCGCCGCTCACCCGTCAGGCGTTCTGGCGGATGCTGAAAGAGGTGGCGATGGGGGCCGGGATCGAGCCCGGGCGGGTGTCACCCCACGTGCTGCGACACTCGTTTGCCAGCCATATGCTCGCGCGTGGGGCGGATTTGCGCAGTCTGCAGGTGCTGCTCGGCCACGCCGATATCGCAACGACGCAGATCTACACGCATGTTCTTGCCGAGCGATTACAACAGCTTGTCGAAGCCCATCATCCGCTCGCGCAGGCTGCCGTTGCGCAGCGCGGCAAAGGGCACTAGAGGCTGGCCTATGCGCCATTTTCTCGACTTCGAAAAACCGCTCGCCGAACTCGACGCCAAAATCGCCGAATTGCAGGCGATGTCGGACGCCGATGGTCTGAACATCGCCGACGAGATCGCCCGTCTGACCGACAAGGCCGACAAGCAGCTCCGCGCGACCTATTCGAAGCTCACGCCTTGGCAGAAGACCCTGGTTGCGCGGCATCCGCAGCGCCCGAAGGCGCGGGACTACATTGCGGGCCTGATCACCGACTACACCCCGCTCGCCGGTGACCGTGCCTTCGCCGAGGATGCGGCGATCATTGGCGGTCTTGGACGTTTCAATGGGCATTCGGTTGTTGTTCTCGGCACCGAGAAGGGCAACGACACCGAAAGCCGCGTGAAGCACAATTTCGGCATGGCGCGGCCCGAGGGCTACCGCAAAGCGCGCCGCCTGATTGACCTCGCCGGGCGGTTCGGCCTGCCGGTTCTGACGTTTGTGGATACGTCCGGCGCATTTCCGGGCATCGACGCCGAAGCGCGCGGTCAGGCGGAAGCGATTGCGCGCTCCATTGAGGCCTGTCTCGATCTGCGCACGCCGTTGGTGGCCACGATCATCGGCGAGGGCGGCTCGGGCGGGGCGATCGCGCTGGCCTCAGGTGATTCGGTGCTGATGCTGGAGCATGCGATCTATTCGGTGATCTCGCCAGAAGGCTGCGCGTCGATCCTGTGGCGCGACGCTGCCAAGGCCCCGGAAGCCGCTGAGGCGCTGAAACTGACGGCGCAGGATCTCAGCCGTTTGAAACTGATCGACAGCATCGTGAACGAACCGCTCGGCGGCGCGCATCGGGAGCCGGAGACGGCGGTGGCGAGCGTGGGTGTTGCGGTGCAGTCCGCGCTCGAGCCGCTGCTCAAGCTCGATCCGGTGGCGCTGGTCGCCCGGCGTCGAGAGAAGTTTCTGGCGATGGGCCGAGACGTCGTCGGTTAGTCACCGCTGCATCACGCAGAGACGCACACCCGTGCGGTTGCACAACGGCTCGTTCAGCACATCGCACTCGGGAAACCGGAGCGCCAATGTCGTCTAATTACGTTTTTTCGATTTTTTGGATAACGCCGATTTCGGATTAAGGTTATCGTGTCACATGCCTTTGACACCGGTCGGTGCGATCAATCCGAATACGTTTTAACTAAAAGTCGCAATGCCCTATGAGCGTCACGATACCCGAGCTTGCATTGCCTGCGCGGCCACTGGCCGAGATGATGGATTCGCTTGGGATCGGCGCATACCTTGTCGATGACCAAGACCGAACGGTTTTCTGGAACAATAGTTTTTTGCGTTTGTTCCCTGAGCATGACGGGCATATTTTCCCCGGAGAGCATTATAGCGAAAATCTGCGGCGGTTTTACCACGCACGGCTGGATCTCAGCGAACTGGTGCATATCGAGAGCTACATTGCTCACGGCATTGCTCGGCACCGCAATCAATTTGAGCCATTTGAATTCCTGCACGGCAAACAATGGCTGCGCGTCGCCTCCCTGCCGATGCCGGGTTTGGGGCGGATGCGGATCTGGACACCAATCAGCCCGCCGACATTGGATGCGGAGAGCCTGGCAAACAGCATGGCAAAGCATGGCAAGGTGCCTGCGATAACCTTGATCGACGACCTCGCCGACGGGCTGATGGTGCGTGATCAGGCGGGGCGCATCCTATTCGTCAATCGCCGCCTGCATGAAATCTACGGACTGACGTCAGAGAACGCGGCCATCGGTGAGACGCTGGAGAGCGTCCTTTGCCATGCCTGGGGTGGCGACGCGCTTGCCCCGGAACTGACGGCGACCATCGCCGACAACCTGAATTTTGCCGGTGCCCCGTTCGCGCTTGAATTACCGAATGATCGATGGGTGCGGGTCAGCGAGCGCCGGGCATTGGATGGCAGCGGCATCAGCACGCATGTCGATATCACCAATCTTCACCGATTGCAGCGCAGGACCGTCGAGGCGCAGACCAACGCCGAGGCGCTGGCCGCCTCGCTGCGCGCCCTGATCGACGAACGCGACCGCGCGGAGGCGGCCTTGCGGCAGTCGCAGCGCGTCGAGGCAGTGGGGCAGTTGACCAGCGGGTTGGCGCATGACTTCAACAATCTGCTCTCGGTGATGCTGGCCAATCTGGAGCGGCTGGAGAGCAGCGAGACCGATGCCCTGCGCCTGCAACGGCTGTCGGTGATCCGCAGCGCGGTGGATCGCGGGGCGGCGCTGACGGACAAATTGCTCACCTTCGCGCGCAAACAACCGCTGCAGCCCAGCCGGGTTAGTCTGGGCAAGATGATCGCCGAGATGGTGCCTCTGTTGCGCAGCGCCAGTGGCGCCGGGGTGGCTGTGCTGGTGGACGTGCCAGACAACACGCCGGACGCGTTGGTCGATCAGGCGCAACTCGAACTCGTCATCCTCAATCTGACGATCAACGCACGGGACGCGATGCCAAAAGGCGGCACGTTGCGCATCGCCGCACACACCGAAATCGTTGAAGCCAGTCCGCTGCCGGACGCCCCGACCCCAGGCGAATATGTCGTCCTGAGTTTGTCCGACAATGGCACCGGGATGACCGAGGAGGTGATGGCCCATGCCGTGGAGCCATTCTTCACCACCAAATCCCCGGGCAGCGGTTCCGGGCTCGGGCTGAGCCAGGCGTTCGGCCTGGCGCGGCAGTCCGGCGGGACGGTGCAGATCGACAGCACGCTGGGCGTGGGCACCACGATCCGGGTGCTACTCCCGGCGGCACCACAGGTGATTGGTGCCGTGATACGCCGTTCTGAACCAGACGACGGCGCACAAGGCTGTCGCATTCTGCTTGTTGATGACGAGCCGGAAATCCTGGATGGCATGAGCGAATTGCTCGAAAACCTGCGCTACCAGGTCACAGCAATTGCGGGCGGGGTGGAAGCCTTGCAGGCCTTGGAGACCGGGCTGGAATGCGATCTCCTCGTCACCGATGTTCGGATGCCGGTTGTCAGCGGGCCGGACCTCGCAAGCTGGATCTGGGAACGCAAGTCAGGCTTTCCGGTGCTGTTCATCACCGGCTTTGCTGAGCCGAACATTCTCGCCGGCTTGGGGGACAATTGCCGGTTGCTGCGCAAGCCATGCCCCTCACAGGATATCACGGCGGCGATTGCAGCTTTGCTGCGGCGCGGATAGCCGTCTCAGGTTTACACTCCGTGCAATTTCTCCGAGGCGGCGTTCTGCCGGGCGATCAGCGCGTTGATGTCAAAGCCCGGGATCTGCCCGTCAATCACCCGCCACTGCCCCGCCACCATCACCCGATCCGCCCGTGACGCGCCCGACAGCACGAGCGCCTGCAATTTGTCGATAGCGCCCGCATAGCGCAGCTCATTGACGGTATACATCGCCAGATCCGCCGCGCGGCCCACCGCGATCTCGCCCAGTTCCGGCCGCCCGATGCAGGCAGCCGATCCCGTCGTCGCCCAGCGCAGCGCGTCGGCGGGGGTGACTTTCAGCACGCCGTAATGGTGACGCTGGAACAGGAAAGCGGTGCGCACCTCGTCCATCATGTTGGAATGGTTGTTCGACGCCGAGCCATCGACGCCAAGCCCCACCTTCATCCCGGCATCCTCCATCTCGCAGACCAGGCAATGGCCGGAGCCCAGGATCTGGTTGCTGCACGGGCAATGCGTCACCGTCGTGCCCGCCTTGGCCAGCCGCTTGATCTCGGCGGAATTGAAATGGATGCCGTGCGCCAGCCATGTCCGATCCGACAGCCAGCCCACATCTTCCAGATAATCCAGCGGTGTGCAGCCCATCTTCTCCAAGCAGAACGCGTTCTCGTCCTGCGTCTCGGCCAGATGGGTGTGCAGGCGGACATTGTGCTTCTCCGCCAGCGTCAGTGTGTCCATCATCAGCTTCTTGGTGTTGGTGAACGGCGAGCACGGCGCGAGGGCAATCTGCGTCATCGCGAAGGCTTCGGGCTGATGATAGGTCTCGATCAACCGCACGCTGTCTTCGAGGATGGTCTCGTCGTCCTGAACCACCGAATCCGGCGGCAGACCGCCATCGCGTTCGGAAAGGTTCATCGAACCGCGCGTCAGCACCACCCGAATGCCCAGTTTCTGGGCGGCGGCGATCTCGATGTCGATGGCGTGTTCGAGGCCGGGCGGGAACAGATAATGATGATCGGTGGTCGTTGTGCAGCCGGAGAGCAGCAGTTCGGCGAGTGCGGTGGTCTGCCCCGCCTCCAGAATCTCCGGCGTGATCTTCGCCCAGATCGGATAGAGCGCCTTCAGCCAGGGGAACAATTCGCGGTTGAGCGCTGTCGGGGTGGCGCGGGTCAGCGTCTGGTAGAAATGATGATGCGTGCTGATCAGGCCGGGGATGACCACGTGCTTGCCCGCATCGAACACCGCGCAATCCGGTGTGAGCGGCGCTGCCTGACCGGCGGGGACGAGTTCGACGATCTTGCCATCCTGCACGACGATGCCACGCTCGGCCCCCGGCGCATGAATGGCCAGCGGGTCACGGATCCACAAAGCGGTCGAAGTCATGCGGCCCCCAGGCAGGTTGGCGTGCCGCAGGGAAGCGGCGGCATCGCGGTGCTTTCAGTTTGCGAGGGTGCCAATTCCGCCGGAATTCCACCATACGCTTGCGACCACTCGCAAACGCGATGCCACACAATCTTCGTCATTGCGAGCCAAGC
>CAITEF010000546.1 GCA_903891315.1 uncultured Rhodospirillales bacterium
CACCAGTGCGGGCTACGCGCTCCTGCTTGCGGGTAGGCAATGACGGCATAGACCAATCGTCCTCCAGAGGCGCGCAGCGCCGTCACGTTCCAGATCGTCATTGCAAGCGCAGCGCAGCAATCCATCGCGATGCAGCCAAAAAATTCGTATGATGGGTGTGCGCAGCGCTCCCCATCAACCGGTCGATGGGTAGCGCTTCACTCACCCATTATACGGCTTGCTGCAACCCGTAGGCCGCGATCCGCAAGAAACACCCCGTCATTGCAAGCGGAGCGCAGCAATCCACCGCGATGCAGCCAGTTGCGCGATAGATTGCTGCACTTCGTTTGCAATGACGATTTGGGGCGGGGAAGTCTCGCCCACGAGCATCACGCTTGGCGAACTATGCCCCCAACGCCCCGTTCAAAACCACCCCAACCCCTCACTTCGCCCCAAGCACCCGCAACTCCCAAGGCAAGATCACCGTCTCAAAGATCTTCCCATCCGGCCAAATCGTGCCCTGCCGTCCCAGATGCCCGCCCTGCGGGTTGATCCAGGCATCCTTCGGCACATCGCCCGAGGCCAACAGCGTCACCAGATCCACCCACGGCACCTGGGTGTCCTTCACTCCGCCCACCACCAGCATTGGCGTGGTCGGCTTGCCCAGCAGCCCCTCAGCGGCCAGCGAGAGCGGCGGCAGCAAGGTGTAGAGATCATCCACCTCCTTCGCCCCCTCGATCACCGCAGTGAACGCCGGGGCGAGGTCGAACAGATATTCCCGATTGCCCAGCGTGCCCTCGCGGGTGAACTTCACCGAGAAGAACTGATCCAGCGGCGGCGACTGCGCCACCACGCCCACCAGGCGGTCTTTCTCCAGAACCGCCAATTTGCTCGCCCAATAGCCGCCGAAGCTCACGCCATGGGCGGCGATCCGCTTGGGGTCAACCTCCGGGCGCGATTGCAGATAATCGATCAGCTTCTGCAGATAACGCTCCGAATGCGGCCCGACCTTGAGCGGTGCCTCGCCGGTGCCGGGGCTGTCCACCGCCAGAATCCCCACCCCATGCGCCAGCAACGAGGCGTAATTCTCCATCACTGTCTCTTTGCGGCTGTCGAGCCCGGCAATCGCCAGCACCATCGGTACTTTCTGGCCAGGCTCGGCCTTGGGCAGCCGCAGATAGGCGACAATCTGGCCGCCCTCGAACGGGATTCGCACCACTTCGAGCTTCGGGTTCATGAAGGCTGCGTGTTTGAGATAGGCATCCACCGCCGCCTTGTAGGCCGCTTGTTTGCCCGCCGAGGCCGGCACCGGCCATTGCGCGAAATAGAACAGCCGCCACGCGCGAACGTAATTGGCGTCGCGATCCTTGTCGGTGGTCGCCTTCTGCGCGGCGTCCAGATAACGCTGCGCCACGGTGGAGAAACCATGCGCCCAATCATCACGCTCGCGCGTGCTGATCATCGCCAGCGCGTCGCGCACATCGGCCACCGGCAGGCCCACCACCGGGTAGGCGCCCTTCTCGGCGCGCGCCAGGGTCTCGGTTTTGATTTCCTCGATCGTGCGCTCAGGCACCTGCGCCTGTGCCACCGACGCGAACCCAAAGGCCGCGACCGCGCTCAATAGGAGTCGAAATGTCATGATGGTCCCCCCGCGTTATTCTTCCTTGGAAGGAAGCGGAACCCGCCAGGTGACTTTCGTCAAGCCCTGACGGGTTCACTCCTGCGCGCGGGGTGCGGGGAGGGGAGGACCGCGCGCAAGCCGACTGACCGGTTACCCGATCAGAACTTGTAGCCAACGCCCAGACCGACCACGAGCGGGTCAAGATTGGTCTTGGCGCGGATGAAACCGCTGTTGATGCTCGCCTTGGTGGAGAGGAAGATCTGTTTGACGTCAGCGTTCAGCACCCAACGGCCGCTGATCGCATAGTCAAAACCAACCTGCACCGCCTCACCAAAGCCGTTCGTCATCGAGAAACGCGTCACCGGCGCGCCACCCGGACGGGTGTTGTAGAAGAAGGTGTAGTTGATACCAGCACCGACATACGGGCTGAAACGCTCAGCATGCAGGAAGTGGTATTGCAACGTCAGTGTCGGCGGCAGAACCGCCACGGAACCCACATCCACCTTGCCCAACGCCGTGCCCTTGGCCGAGACATGGTGCGTGGTGGTCGCGGCAATCAACTCAGCGGCGATGTTGTCGGTCAAGAAATACGAAAGATCGACTTCCGGCGTGAAGCTGTTGGTCGCCGAAACCCGGCCCTTGATCAGTGACACCGAGCTGGAATTGTTCTCAGGCAGCACGTCAATAATGCGAGCGCGCACCATGAAGGTGCCTGCGGATTTCGGCACGAAGCTCCCGGCATCCTGTGCCATCGCGGTTCCGGCGAGGAAGGTGGCACCCAAGAGAGCGGCAGCGAAAGTCAATTTCGTCGACATTGGTGTTTGTCCGTCTGGTCTATTCAACATCGACAGAAAACCACCCTCGATCGCACCCCGCTTTGATGCAGGTCAAACCGAGACGATATGTATCGCTATCAATCGATAATGCGGCAAAATTAACGATCTGTGAGCCGCAGCTCGATACGCCGATTGCGGGCAAACGCTGCGGGCGTGTTGGCCGGATCGAGGGGCTGATTGTCGGCAAACCCAGCCGCGGCAAGCCGTTCGGCGGGAATGCCCTGGTCGATCAGCATCCGAACCACGGTGATCGCGCGGCTGGCGGAGAGTTCCCAGTTGCTGACGAATTTCCCGGTCACCGGCTGATGATCGGCATGGCCGTCAACCCGCAACAGCCAGTTCACCTCTGACGGGATGGTCTTGGAAATGTCCTTCAGCGTTGTGGCCAATTGGCGCAACTGCTCCTGGCCAGCAGGCGTCAGATCGGCGCTGCCGACCGGGAACAGAACCTCGCTCTGGAACACGAATCGGTCGCCCACCACCGAGATGCCCGGCCGCCCCGCCAGCACCGTGCTGAGACGGCCGAAGAACTCGCTGCGATAGCGCTGCAATTCCTCCACCTTGCGGGCGAGCGCCACGTTGAGGCGTTGGCCGAGATCGGCGATTTGCAGATCCTTGTCCTTACCGCTCGCCTCGGACGCATCAAGCGCCTTGGCCAGACCGGCGAGCTGGAGCCGGACCTGTTCGATCTGCTGGTTGAGCAGTGCCACCTGGGCGCGTTGCGAGTCGCCCAATACCTTCTCGTCGGCCAGTTCGATGGCCACCGCGCGGGCGCGTTCCTCGGCGGTGGTGGCGCGCACCGCGGCATCCTGTGCCTTGCGTTCCAACTCGTCACGCAACGCCTGCAAGGCGCGGATCTGGTTGGCGAGTTGCGCTGCGGTGTCGCGGTCCTGCTGGCGCAGATTCTCGGTGGCCTGACCCTGCAGGGCCTGGGTGCGCGACTGCGCCGATTTCAGCTGGATGTTGGCGTCGGCCAGTTGCGCGTTGAGGCGATCACGCTCGGCGCGCAATTGGTCGCGCTCACTGGCGGTGGCAGCACTGTTCTGTCCGGCGGATCTGAGCAACGCGGTGAGGTTGTCGTTCTTGGACTGCGCCGCCGCCAGATCCTTCGTTAGCGTGGCCAGCGAGAGCTGCAGATCGGCATTCTGCCCCTTCTCCAACGCCAGCATGTTGGAGATCTCGGCCATCTGGCGGCCGAGCAGTTCCAGCGCTTTCTCGCGGCCCGACAGCGCCACCGACAGGAAAGCCTGGGCGAGCACGAAGACCAACAAAACGAAGATGATCACCATCAGCAGCGTGGACAACGCGTCCACATAGCCGGGCCATGCGGTCAGTCCTTCCTGCGATGAGCCGCGGCGACGGAGCGACATGGCTATTTGTGCCCCTCATCGGCGAAGGAGGCGACCGTCTTGGTGAGAATCTTGATCTCGTTGCGGATGTCCGACGTCGTCTGCGCCCGCCCGGAATCAAGATCCGCCAGCAGGCGTTGCAGATGCAGGTCGATATTGCGCAGATGCGCGCGCACCGCGTCGTCATCGCCACGCTGCATCTGGTCGGTCAGCAGACCAATCCGCTCGCTGAGATGCAGCAGCACCTGATTGCTCTCCCGCCTGCCTTCCTCACCGCGCGCCAGGATCGATTGCAAATTCTGCATGTTCTCGGCGGTCTGCTCCAGCAGCGCTTGGACATAGACCGGCACCGAGCCCTCGCCATCGCCGCCGAGTGCGCCGGAGCCAAGACGTGTCAAGCCGGCGAGCCATTCTTCCAACTCGTTGAAAAAACGGTTCTGCGCCTGACCTGCGGTGAGGTCGAGAAACCCCAGCACCAACGCGCCAGACAGGCCGAGCATCGAGGAGGAGAACGCCGTCCCCATCCCCCTCAGAGGTTTGGCGAGGCCGGATTTCAGCTGCTCGAACAGCACATTCACATCGCCCGAGCCCACCGACATCTGCGCAATCACGTCACCAATCGAGGAGACGGTCAGCAACAGGCCCCAGAACGTGCCAAGCAGGCCCAGGAAGATCAGCAGCCCGACCATGTAGCGCGAGAGTTCGCGCTGTTCGTCCAGCCGCGATGCCACCGAGTCGAGCAGCGAGCGCTGCGCTGGGGCGGAGAGGGTGAAACGCTCATCGCGCAGCGTCGTCGCGCGGGTGGCGAGCATGCGGGCCATCGGTGCCAGCAATTTGGGTGAGGGCAGGCCGACCAGTCGGGCGCGGGATTGCTGGAACGTCTCCACCCAAGTGACTTCGGGCGCGATCCGCATCACTTGCCGCAGATTGTAGATGATGCCGATTGTCAGCACGGCGACGATCAGGCCGTTGAGAAGGGGGTTGCTCGCAAAAGCGGTCTCCAACGACGCGAACAGCAGCACCGCGACTGCGGCCATCGCGGCCAGAAAGACCAGCATGCGGATCAGATACTGGTTCGGACTGGTCATGCTCGTCTCCCGGAACTCGGTTGCGGCGGTCGTGTCAGGTCTGGCTGATCAATGCTTGGCGGCGGCGACGGCTGGAGCAGGGGCGGGCACCGGATTGGCGGCGACCACGATATCGGCACGGTCTGGCGGCCCGTCGGCAAAGCCGGGCGAGGCCGGGCCAAGCGCTCGCACATAGATCCGCACTGAGGCAACGCCATGCGTCATCAGCGTGCTGCGCACCGCAAGCGCACGGGCAAGTGACAATCGGCGCGGGGTGGATGGGTCTTCGGGTTTGCCTGCGGAAAAGGACGTGACGGTGTAACTCGCGGTCTCCGGCGTCGGTGCCGCCGAGGAATCGCCCTGCACGAGCCGCGCGATCTCCGCTTCGGCCGCGGCAGACAGATCGCTGCGACCCGCGCCAAAGACAATGCGCAGCCCGTCCTTGCGACGCTCGGTGGTGGTGGGTGAATCAGCGGTCACCGGCGGGGCCGCGATGGGCGCTGCCGGGCGGGTCGGCACCGCAATCGGCGGCGGCAGGCTGACATCGGGCGGCGGCAAGGTTGCAACCGGAGGAACCACAGGGCGCTGCGGTGCCGCGCTCGCAGGTGCTGCGGCCGTGGGGGCTGTGGGCTTGGGCGCTGTTGGCTGGGACGTCACAGACGTCGCGGGCTTGGGCGCGGTTGCAGGCGGGCTCGACGGTTTGGCCGGAGCCAGTTGGTCAAGGGCTCGCTGATCCACACTCACCTGCGCCATCGCTGGCCCAAGGAGCATCTGAGCGGTCAGCAAGGCGCAGAGAAGGGGCAGGGTTCGCATGGCGGCACCGTAGACGAATCAGTGGGTTCGGGAAACCCAGGGCTGACCGCAATCAGCGTCCGCTGGCGGCCAGACCATCAAGCACCGCGGCGCACAGGATCGGATGCATCGTCGGGTTGGCCGCGACCATATGCCCGTGTTCGCGCGGATCACCGCCATGCGGATCGGTGGCAAAGCCGCCCGCTTCCCGCACCAGAAGCATGCCTGCGGTGAAATCCCACGGCTTGAGGCCGAGTTCCCAGAATCCGTCATAGCGCCCTGCCGCGACCCAAGCGAGGTCGAGCGCCGCCGCCCCGAAACGGCGAATCCCCGCCACTTGCGGCATCAATCCACCCAGCGTGCGTGCGAAGGCGAGGCGGTTCTGGGTCGCCACGGCGGCAAACGGAATGCCGGTGGCGAACAGCGCCTCGTTCAGGTTGCGCCGTGCCGAGACGCGCAATCGGCGCTCATTGACGTAAGCGCCCACGCCCTTCTCGGCCCAGAACATCTCCGCCGAGGCCGGGTTGTAGACCATCCCGCAGGCGACTTCCGACGTGCCATCCGGCAGGCGGCGTTCGAGACCGATGGAGATCGCCCAATGCGGGATGCCGTGCAGAAAGTTCGTCGTGCCGTCGAGCGGGTCGATCACCCAGCGCCACATCCAATTGTCACTGCCTTCGCTGCCGCCTTCTTCCATCAGGAAGGCGTAGCCGGGCCGCGCGCGCGCGAGTTCTTCCTTGATGGTCTGCTCGGCGCGCAGATCGGCTTGCGAGACGAAATCGCCGGGACCCTTGATGCTGACCTGAAGCTGTTCAACCTCGGCAAAATCGCGCAGCAGACGCTTGGCCGCTTTCTGGGCTGCGTTCTGCATCACGGTCATATGGGGCGAGAGGCGGAGGGCCATCGGTCTGCTTCCTGTCGGTCGAGTAGGGCGGAA
>CAITEF010000547.1 GCA_903891315.1 uncultured Rhodospirillales bacterium
CACAGGTACCTGAAACCTGCGCGTCTACCAATTCCGCCATCTGGGCAACAGACCAGCCGAACAAGTCGGCTTTCACGGTGGAGCGGCGAGATAGACCCGTGGGGCTGTGGCGTCAACAGGCAATTGGGGGAATTCTCGAACAGCACACTTTCCTGCATTGTCCGACGCGCGATCTGCACGCCTTGCTGCTCAAGGCGAAATAGCGTTTTCGTCGTGCCGCTTGTGAACCTTCAGGTGGTGCCCATTTTGTGGGCAGATCAATCGCCCAGCTGGAGCCCCTCATGCCCGCACGCCCCGAAGCCGCGCCCATTGCCACCCTGTTCGGTGGCTCCGGCTTTCTAGGGCGGTACATCGTCCAGCGTCTCGGCGCCCAGGGCTATCAGGTGCGGATCGCGGTGCGTGATCCGGTGGGGGCGGATTTCCTCAAGACAGTCGGCACCCCAGGTCAGATCACGCCGGTGCGCGCCTCGGTGACGGACAAGGCCCAGGTGGCGCGCGCTGTCGTCGGGGCGTCGGTGGTGGTGAATCTGGTCGGCATCCTGGCCGAGAACCGCTCCGGCGATTTTCGCCGCATTCATGCCGAAGGTGCTGCCAATGTTGCGCAAGCAGCGGCAGAGGCTGGGGTTTCGCGGCTGATTCAGATCTCCGCCATTGGCGCGGATGTCGCCAGCCCGAGCCTTTATGCCCAGAGCAAGGCGGCGGGGGAGGCGGCGGTGATGGCGGCGTTCCCGAACGCCACCATTCTGCGTCCCTCGCTGGTGTTCGGTGCGGAGGACCAGTTCTTCAACCGCTTTGGCGCGATGGCCGCAATGTCGCCGGTGATGCCGTTGATGGCAGGCGGGACCCGTTTCCAGCCGGTCTATGTCGGCGACGTGGCGAGTGCGGTGATGGCAGCCCTTGCCAATCCGGCGACGCAGGGCCGGATCTACGAACTTGGCGGCCCGAAAATCTACACATTCCGCGCACTTCTGGAATGGATCCTGCATGAAACCGGACGCCGTCGTCCGCTGTTGCCGATCCCCATGGCAATCGCACGGATCCAGGCCAGTGTGATGGAGCATCTGCCAGGCAAGCCGCTGACGAGAGACCAGCTCAAACTGCTGGCACGCGACAATGTGACGGGCGATCTCCCGGGGCTGTCGGAGCTCGGGATCGTGCCAACCCCGGTGGAACAGATCGTACCGGCCCAACTCGCCCGTTTTCGCCCGGATGGTGGGGGAAAAGGATCGATAGGTCCGATTTGAGACCAAGTTCTGCCTGCCACTGCCCTGAGATGGCGATTTGCGGGGCTAACTTGCGAAAATAACGGCAGCAATGCTGTCTTATATGTGTAAAATCCCTTTGCGCTCTAGGTGTCTCTGGCGTATGCAGCGTCGAGGCGGCAGTTTGGCCGCATTTTGTGTCGGGAGATCGCGTGATGGCCGAACGCATGCTGCAATTCGTTCGACTGAACCAGCAGACGCCGGACAAGCGTGCCGCGTCGGTCCGTCGCGAGGATTTCAATGAGATCTACGACGAATTCGACACCGGGCGTGCCACTCAGCAGGCCAGCCGCTGCAGCCAATGCGGCGTGCCGTTCTGTCAGGTGCATTGCCCGCTGTCGAACAACATCCCCGACTGGCTGAAGCTGACCGCCGAGGGGCGCCTGGAGGAGGCCTATGAGGTCTCGTCCGCCACCAACAACATGCCCGAGATTTGTGGCCGCATCTGCCCGCAGGATCGTCTGTGTGAAGGCAATTGCGTCATCGAGAAGGGCTTCGACAGTGTGACCATCGGTGCGGTGGAGCGCTACATCACCGACACCGCCTTCGAGAATGGCTGGGTCAAGCCGGTCAAGCCGTTGCGTGAACTGGCGCAATCGGTCGCCGTGATCGGTGCTGGGCCTGCCGGGCTGGCAGCGGCGGAGATGCTGCGCAAGCAGGGCTACCAGGTGCATGTCTATGACCGCTACGACCGCGTCGGCGGCTTGCTGATCTACGGGATTCCTGGCTTCAAGCTGGAGAAGGACATCGTCATCCGCCGTTGGAAGCTGTTGGAAGAGGGCGGGGTGGTGTTCCATCTCGGGGCCGATATCGGCGGTGCGGTGAGCTTCGCCGATCTGCGCGGCCAGCATGATGCAGTATTGATCGCTACCGGCGTCTACAAGGCGCGCGACATTGGCGGCCCAGGCTCCGGCTTGCCGGGCATTGTGCCGGCACTCGATTACCTCACCACCTCCAACCGCAGCAATCTCGGCGACGCGGTGCCGAGCTTCACCGATGGCACGTTCAACGCCGATGGCAAGCGCGGGGTGGTGATCGGTGGTGGTGACACGGCGATGGATTGCGTGCGCACGGCGGTGCGTCAGGGGGCCGTCTCGGTGAAGTGCCTGTATCGGCGCGACAAGGCGAACATGCCGGGCTCGATGCGTGAGGTGAAGAACGCTGAGGATGAGGGTGTCGAGTTCGTCTGGCTCGCAGCTCCCGAGGCATTCCTGGGCAATGACAGCGTGACGGGCGTGCGCGCCGTGCGGATGCATTTGGGCCTGCCCGATGCCTCTGGTCGTCAGTCGGTGGAGCCGGTGGATGGCAGCCAATTCACCCTGGAAGCCGATCTGGTGATCAAGGCTTTGGGCTTCGATCCTGAGGATTTGCCGGTGATGTTTGGTGAAAAGGCTCTTGAAGTGTCCCGCTGGGGGACCGTTTCGGTGTCTAACAAAACTTTCATGACCAGCATGAATGGCGTGTTTGCTGCCGGTGACATCGTGCGCGGGGCCTCGCTGGTGGTCTGGGCGATCCGGGACGGTCGTGACGCGGCGGCCCAAATCGCGGCATATTTGCGCCAGAACGCCACCGCGGCGGTGGCGGCGGAGTGATAACGATGAACACCACACGAATTTTGGCCGGTCTCCTGTTCTTGGGTGGCCTTGTTTCGGCTGCCCCGTCCTTCGCTCAGCCTGCTCCGGGAGCGGCTCCGGCCCCGGCGGTGACCCCGGAAGTGCAGGC
>CAITEF010000548.1 GCA_903891315.1 uncultured Rhodospirillales bacterium
CCCTCACGACTGAATAATCAAAGCCCACCATGTCTGAACTTTTAACCCAGTACTTCGAACGCTACGCAGAAGAAGCCATCACCAAAATGAAGGCAGCTTTGATTGCGATCGATTACTACGAGCGGATAAGGGTCAGGCTTGTGAAGAAAGAAGACTTGAGTGGCGAACTGGCCATCATTGCCAAAGTGGGCCCTGCTGGCACCATGACCGTGGTCAAAGAAGCCATGGCCGACTACAAAGGCCGAGTTGCTGGCGCTTGGTTCACGTAGATCTGGTGGTCTTGGACGAGTTGGGCTATTTGCCATTCAGTCAGGTCGGCGGTGCGTTGCTGTTTCACCTGCTGTCAAAACTGTATGAGCACACCAGCGTGATGATCACGACTAATCTGAGCTTCGCCGAATGGAGTCGGGTGTTTGCCGACGCAAAGATGACAACGGCGCTGCTGGACCGGCTCACACATCACTGTCACATCGTGGAAACGGGCAATGAAAGTTGGCGGTTCAAAAACTCATCGGCCAGCACAACTGCCACAGCCGCCAAGACACGAGGGCGCGGCAAGGGATCAACACCAACGAAAGGAGAAACAACACCAGCAGAGTTAGACTTATCCACAACTGAGTAGCCCGGCTACTCTTCCTAGGGTGGGGTCAAATTAAGATGAAAACCTGGGGTCAGAATCCAAGTGAAATCAACACTCTCAGGCAACCATGCGACGCACGGCCAGGTCTGCCTGGGTTGGAGTCCGCAGGAGTCAGTGGGTCGCACGCGGCAAGTCGGAGTCGTCCCACAGCAGATACACGTCCGCATCGTCGGGAATACCCGGCATGGTCTTGGCCCAGTCGTGCCAGCGCTGGCGCATGTCGCGCAATCGGTCGGGATGGCGCTTGCCCTGGTTCGCTCGCTCGCGCGGGTCGGTCACGATGTCGAACAGATACTCGTGGCCATCCACACGCAGGTACTTCCAGTCGCCCGAGAGCGTGGCCGCCTGTTGCCGGTGCTTCATGCGCCAGTGCAGATCACGCTGCGGCTGCCACGCCGGGTCGGCGAACGACGGCAGCAGGCTGATGCCGTCGAGCGGGTAGTCAGGATGCGGCGCGACTTCCGCTGCTTCGAGCATCGTCGCCATCCAGTCCATCGTGATCGTGGGCAGCGCGGACTGCGCACCGCTCGGGATCCGGCCAGGCCACCAGGCGAGCAGCGGAACGCGGATGCCGCCTTCGAGCAAGTCCATTTTCCCGCCGACGAAGGGCCAGTTGTTGGAGTAGCGTTCGCCGCCATTGTCGCTGGTGAACACGACCAGCGTGTTGTCGCGCTGCGCCGGCGGAATGGCTTGCATGATGCGGCCGATGCCCTCATCCATGTGGTGGATCATCTTGCGGTAGGTGGCCACCGAGCCACCATCGAGGTGGGCGATGTCGGCACCGATGCGTGCGGCTTCTGCGGCATCGTCGCGCGACTCCCATGGCCAGTGTGGCGCGGTGTAGTGGACGCTGAGAAAAAACGGTTGGCCGGCTCGTTCACGCGCGACGTACTCAACCGCGCGGTCCGAGATCAGGTCGGTCAGGTAGCCTTGCGCATCGCTGGGCTGGCCACCATCCCACAGGTCGCGGGTTCCGGAGAGATTCACGTGCGTGAAGTAGTCGACCGCGCCACCCACAGGCCCGAAGTGTTCCTGGTAACCGCTGAGCAGCGGCCCGAACAAGGGCGGGTTGCCCAAATGCCACTTGCCGACCAGTGCGGTGGCATAACCGGCGTCACGCAGCAACGACGGCAGCGTCGGATGGGCCGGCGGCAGGCCGAGTGTGGCGCTCTTGCGGCTCAGCGGCTCTTCGGCGGCGCCACGCAGCCGGTACTGCCAGCGGCCGGTGATCAGCGCAAAGCGGGTCGGCGAACACACCGACGAGTTGGCGTAGGCGCGGGTGTAGAGCAAGCCTTCGCGCGCCAAACGGTCCAGGTGGGGGGACACACCACTGGTGGAGCCATAACACCCAAGATCGGCGGAGCCGAGGTCGTCGGCCACGATGAAGATGATGTTCGGTCGCATGATTCGGTGGTCCTCCGGGCTCATTCCGACGTGGTGGCGTGGTGCCAATGCAGCAGATGCCGGTCGATCTCGAGAAATGCGGCGTTGACCATCCAGCCGACGACGGCAATCACACAAATTCCGGCCAAGCCGTCGGCAATGCGGAATGTCTCCTGGCTGCGCAGCAGGTAAACGCCGATGCCGTCGGTGGACAACAGCATCTCGGCCGTGACCGACACCAGCAAGGCCGCCGCCACCGCCAGCCGGATGCCGGTCATGATGACGGGCAGCGTGGCCGGCAGATCGATGTTCCACAATGCCTCGGCACGGTTCAGCCGCAGCGAGCGCGACACGGTGTGCAGCAGCGGATGGGTGCCGCGGATGCCGTCGATCGCGTTGATGAGGATCGGGAACGATGCCGTGTAGAAGATCACGGTGATTTTGGCCACGTCGCCGGTGCCGGCGAACAACATGACGAGCGGCGCGATGGCCGGCGGCGGCAGCGGGCGCAGCAGGTCGATGATCGGCTCCAGCAGGTCGCCGAGCCAGCGGATGCGCCCGATCAGGATGCCCAACGGCACCATCGTGATGATCGCAAGCGCCAGGGCGATCAGAGCGCGGCGCAGGGTCTGCAGGATCTGCGGCGCAATCACGCCGCTGTTGGTGGCCAGGGCCTGCATCACGACGCTGAACGGCGGCACGTTCGGGCTCGCCAGCATCCGCGCGCCGGCCTCCCACAGCACCAAAACCGCGGCCAGCAGCGCCAGCGCCGGCCAGGTCTTGTCCCAGAAACGATTCACCGCATCATCCCCGGTTGCTGGCGGTCATGCCCACGTGCCAGCCGACGGCGCGGCGCCGCACCGCCAGCACCACGGCGTTCAACACCAGCCCGCTCAACATTGTCAGCAGCAGCGCGGCGAACATGTCGGGGATGCGCAATGTCATCGCGGCTTCGTTCAGCACAAAGCCGAGGCCGTCGCGGCCGGCGAGCATTTCGGTCACCACGGTGGCGATCAACGCAATGCTGGCGGCGATGCGGATGCCGATGAAGATCTCGGGCAGCGCCGCCGGCAGCTGCACACGAAGCACGCGGTCCCATCCGCCATAACCGAACGAATCGGCGGTGCGCAGTTGCACCGACGCCACCGCCTTCAAGGCCGATGAGGCATTCAGGTACACCGGCCACAGGCAGGCGAACATCAGGATGAAGCCGTGCAGCTTCCAGCCCAGCCCGAGGAAGAAGATCGCCATCGGCACCAGCGCTGCCGGTGGCAACGGCCGCAGGAACTCCGCCACGGGATCGAAGGCCTGGCGCAGCCGGCGGTAACGCGCCGTCAACAACGCCAGCCCGATGCCGACCACCGTGGCCGCGATGCAGCCCACCAGCGCGCGCGAGGCCGTTTGGGCCAGCGCCTTGGACAACTCGCCGCTCAGCAGGCCGGCCCACAGCGCCTGCAAGGTGGCCAGAGGGCTGGGGAAGTAGGTGTCCGGCACCCATTTCAGCAGCACGATGAGTTGCCACACCGCGACCAGGCCGAGGATCGACGTCGCGACCCGCAAGCGATGCATGGCAGCCGCCGCCTTACTTGACGTCGGCCACCACGTCGGTCACGGCCAGCCCCGGCTTGACCATGCCGTGGCGCTTCAGCGCTTCAAGGATCGGCAGGAGTTCGGCGGCGTCCATGCGCAACTCGGGCTCGTAGTCGGACTTCATCGTATCGGCCACCGCCGCTGGCAACCGGAATTCGTCGATCAGGATCTTGCGGATGATCGACTTGTCGCCATTGAGTTCGCGTGTGGCCTTGCCCACCGCGCGCTTGATCGCCGCAATCGTTTTCGGATTGGAAGCGATCCAGGTGTCGGTGGCGAACACGCCGTCGATCATGTAGCGGCGCTTTTCCTCGGCCAGATAACCCATGCCCAACAGCACCGGGTTGACCTTGGAGCCCTTGATGCTGGTGTAGAACGGATCGGGCGTGCAGGACGCATCGGCGTTGCCGACCTCCAGCGTGGCCTGGTGCTGAGGGAATGGATTGGTCATGACCTTGACCGCGCTCCAGGCGATGTTGTTCTTGGCCAGCCAGTCGCGCCAGGCGAGTTCGCACAGGCCGCCCGGCGGGCCGGTGAGGATGGTCTTGCCCGCCACGTCCTTGAAGCTCTTGATGCCCGAGCGTTCGCTGGCGATGATAGGCCCCCACAACTGATCGGGCGAGCGCTCCCATTGCAACGCGAAGATGAACCGGTAGGGCTGGTTCTGGTCGCGCGCGATGATGATCGGCGTGGGCGCGGAATAGCCGATCTGCGCGGTGCCGCTGGCCACCGCGGCCGCCGCGGCCGGCCCGCCCTGCACCGGGATCATCTCCATGTCGATGCCCTCGGCCTTGAAGTAGCCCTTCTGTTCAGCAAAGAAGAACGGCACCATCGTCGTCGTCTTCAGGTACGCGAACTTGACCTTTTCCTGCGCCACGGCATGCGGGGCCAGGGCGGCGACGAGCGCCGCTGCGGCGGCATGTTGAATCAGCAGCTGGGGGATCTTCATGGCTTTCTCCGGTGACAGGGGGAACGGGTTTCAGTGCGCCTTGGGCAAGGACTTGATCAGCGTCAGCACTTCCTCGCGCAGGCGCAGGAACTCGGGGTGGGAGCGCGTGCGCAATTGGTCGCGCGGGTTCGGCAGGTCGACGGTGATGTTGCGCAGTACCCGCGTCGGCCGTTGCGACAACACGACCACGCGGTTGGACAGGTACAAAGCTTCCTCGACATCGTGCGTGACCAGCACGCAGGTCTGCTTGTATTCGGCCGCCAGCGACAGCAGCAGATCCTGCACATCGGCGCGTGTCTGCGCATCGACAGCGGCCAGCGGCTCGTCGAGCAGCAGAAGACGCGACTGCGCCGCGAGTGCACGGGCGATCGCCACGCGCTGCTGCATGCCGCCCGACACCTGCCAGGGATAGAAGTCCTCGAAACCCCTGAGCCCGACGTGTTGCAGCAGTTCGCGCGCTCGGGCCTGTTTGTCGGCCTCGGACACGCCTTGCAGACGCTTCATGCCGAACACCACGTTGGCCACGTTGCGCCGCCACGGCAGCAGCGAGCGGCTGTAGTCCTGGAACACCACGCCAATGCCCGGCGGCGGCGCCTGCAGGGCATTCGACTCGAACACGACGCTACCCGTGTCGACCTTCAGCAGCCCGGCCAGGCACATCAGCAGGGTCGTCTTGCCGCAGCCCGACGGGCCGACCACGGAAATGAACTCGCCCGGCTCGGCGTCGAAGCTGAGGTCGCCGATGATCTGCGTCGGCGCCTTGCGGGCATCGCCCCCCAGCGCCTTGCCGATGTGATCAACGGTGAGAATCGGTGCAGTCGTCATGGATTCAGTGTCGCGGCACTTTGTTTCATTGTCAACGAGTTTTTATGCGTTCGCGGGTTCTTCCCTAGCCGGCCCTCTCTGGCCCTCAAACGCCGTGCAGCGCCGCCATCTCATCGATCATCTGTCGCTGCAGGCCCATGAAACGAGGCGACGGCTGTTGCAGCTTGAAGATCTCGGCGAACGGGTCTTGCACTTCGGTGCGGTACTGGGCCAGTTCTTCGACGATGGCCAAGCCGCAGAACGGCACGCAGGCTTCCGCGTAGCCGCCCTCGTGCACGACCACCAGCTTGCCGCCGCAATGGCGGTCGGCAAGCTGCATCGTCATGCGTGTCATCGCGCGGAACGAGTCAGCATACAGCTGCATGCGCGCCAACGGGTCGACGCCGTTCGCGTCGAGCCCGCTGGCCACCACGATCAACTGCGGCCGGTAGCGGTCGACGACGGGGATCACGATGCGCTCGAACGCGAGCATGTAAGACTCGTGCCCGCCACCGGGCAGCAGCGGAATGTTGACGTTGAAGCCCAGCCCGGCGCCTTCGCCGCGATCGGGTGCGCCGCTGTAGCCGAACGGGAAACAGCCCTCCTGATGCAGAGAAAGCGTCAGCACGTCGGGCCGTTGATAGAAGATCTGCTGCGTGCCGTTGCCGTGGTGCACGTCCCAGTCGATCACCGCCATCCGCTCGATGCCGTGCTGGGCCTTCGCGGCCTCGATGGCCACCGCGATGTTATTGAACAGGCAAAAGCCCATGCCGTGCTCGGGCAGTGCATGGTGGCCCGGGGGCCGCGACATCGCAAACGCATTGCGGTGCTCGCCGCGCAACACACTGTCCAGCGCGGCCTTGGCCAGCCCGGCGGACAGCTTGGCGATCTCGTAGCTGCCCGGGCCGAACGGTGCAACCTCGCCGAGGTCGCCGCCGCCCGCGTCGCTGAGTTCCTTGAAGCGCTCGAGATAGCCCTGCGCATGCACGCGCAACAGGTCTTCCTCGGTGACCATCGGCGCGCCGCGGTTGTCCAGTTGCTCACCCAGGCCCGAGGCGTCGATCAGCGACTTGATGCGCCGCTTGGAGTCGGGTGACTCGGCCATGCCGCTGCCGGCCATCGGCTGCACCCAGCCGCCCACCGGCAGGAACAGGGCGTGCAGCCCGCCTGGCACATGCCAGAGGGTTCGTTCGTCGTGATAGAGCGCGGTGGTCTTCATGCGGTACTCCTGGCTTGGATCGGTTCGATCACTCGGTTTCGCGGCCCGTCGGTGAGGAGCCGCCGGGACTGTTCGTCGTACAAGAAGATGTGAAGGAAGGTGCAATTGATCGCAGACACTCGTCGTCCTCGTCGTGCAGTTTTCACTTGCCGGCATGGCTTGCGACCACCGGCACCGCCGGAGCCGCCACCGGCGCCTCGCGCTGAACCGACAGGCCACGCCAGCCGAGGTGTTCGCGCGCCCAGCCCCACACGCCGCGCGGCGCCACCAGCATCACCACGACGGCCAGCACCCCCATCGTGATCAGGTACCAGCCGCCCGACACGGCGAACCAGGCGGCAAAAAACTCGCGCAACCCGAAATACAGCAGCGTGCCGATCAGCGGCCCTTCGATCGTGCCGATCCCGCCGATGATGACGATGAACATCATCGCCACCACCCAGTTGACGTCAAATGCCGATTCGGGCGCCACATACATCGCGCTCATGAAATGCGTCGCGCCAGCCAGACCGCAACCGAAGGCCGAGATCACGAACGCGGCCAGCCGATTGCGCCAGACATCGACTCCGATGCTGGTGGCCGCGAGCTCGTTGTCGCGCACCGTCATCAGGCCCAGCCCGAGCCGCGAGCGCATCAGCACATAAACGCCGCCCACGGCCAACAAGGCGAGCAGCGCCGCAATCCAGAACGTGTTGCGAGCAAAGGTCTCCTCGGAGAGGGGTCAAAAGGCTGTTGAAGTGTTGAAGCATAGAATCCGTTTGTTTCGTTGTCAAGGGTATTTGTTCGCTTCCGAATCAGAATCCGCGCGCGTGGGTCGCGACCCGCCCGCCGCCATCGGCGACCAGCACCGCCCCGGTCACAAACGAGGCTTCCTCGCTGGCCAGGAAGCGGATGCAGCTGGCCATCTCCTCGGGCCGCGCCACGCGCTTGAGCGCCAGGCGCTCGGCCAAGGCTGCAAATTCTTCTTCCATGCTCGTGCCGGCAAGCGCTGCCACGTCGCGCATTTCGCGCTCGGCCATCAGCGTGCGGGTCCAGCCGGGGCACAGGCAGTTGGCGCGGATGCGGTCGACACCGTGCACGTAGGCGATGTTGCGCGTGTAGGCCACGACGCCGGCCTTGCTGGGCGCATAGCTGGCGCTGCCGGGTGTCGAGTTGAAGGCGGCCACCGACGCCACGTTGACGATGGCACCGCCCCCGGCGGCGCGCAGCAGCGGTATCGCGGCGCGGCACACGCGCATCGTGCCGGTGAGGTTGACGGCGATCATGCGCTCCCAGGTCGCGTCGCTCACGCCCTCGGGATCGTCCGCCGCGACGACGCCCGCGCCGTTGACGACGACATGCAGCCCGCCCATCGCGGCGGCGGCAGCGATCGCGCGATCGACGTCTTGCTGGTTCGTCACGTCGCCAACGACCGGTGTAGCGCCGGTGCGTGAGGCCAGCTCAGCCAGCGCCTGCGCGCTGCGGTCCAGCGCCAGCACCCGCGCGCCTTCGGCGGCGAGGCGCTCGACGACAGCAGCGCCGATGCCGCTGGCCGCGCCGGTGATCAGGACAATCTTGTCTTTCATGCGATTCAGCCGGCTTGCGCTGCGCCGCGCACGATACGGCCCTCGGCCACCCAGGCATCGAAGATCTCGAGCACGGTGTCGGTGAACAGCTTGTCGTTGATGTGCGCATCGATCTCCACCAGCCGAACCGGCGCTTCGATGCGTTGGCGAATTTCGTCGCAGAACGCCGCCAAGCCGGCGGCGTCGTGCAGCGGTTCGCCCGGCCGGTCCCAGGCCTCGATGCCGCGCAGCGGGGAGATGAACGCGGTCGGCCCGGTGGCCTTGGCGAGTTTGCGTGCCACCAGGCGCGCCGCTTCGCGCCGCTCCGCCGGGCTCATCAACACCGAGGCGATCAAGCGGTTGTGCGCGTGGTAAGGGCGGCCCGCGTAGTCGGCGCGCAGCGGCCGCCAGGTCTGCATGTCGATCATGTCGATGCCACCCGGCGCGACGATCTGCGGTATGCCTTGCGCTCCGGCGGCCTCCAGGCGGTCGCTGCCAGACGTGACGACCGAACCGTGCGCGTCGTTGCCCACTTCCTGCAGGCACAGGTCGAGCACGGCGGCAAAACGCCTCTGGGCGGCGAGCGACTCGATCGCGCGCCCGCCCATGCCGGTGCAATGAAACACCGCCACCTCGTAGCCGCGTTTTTCGAGCTCGGGTTTCAGCGTGACCATGTAGCTCAATGCACTTTTCCCGAGCGAGCTGATGGCCACCAGCGGCGCTTGCGTCTGCACCTTCATCACTGTGCGACAGGCGCCGAGAATCGCGCCGGCGGCCTGGCTCAGGATGGCGCGGCAAATGCTGTTCAGGCCGTACAGGCCACCGGCCCACAGGATCATCATCAAGTCGGGTGCCAGGCGCTCGGGCGGAATCAGATGCGAAAAGGCCACCGTCGAAATGACGAACTTCGGCATGCCCAGCGGCAGTGCGGCCGTGACGTCGAGCGCGAGGTCGGTACCCATCGTGCCGCCCAAGGCGAGAACGCCGTGGATCCGCCCCTGCGCGTACAGCGCCAGCGCCACCTTGACGGCGCCATCGGCCATCTTGGTCATGGCCTTGTTTTCGTCGCCGAGTGACGCGATCACGTCAATCGTCGTTCCAGCCGCCGCGGCAACCTCGGTATTGGGCACATCCGGCGCGAACACCGGCCGGCCGAGCACGCCCACGTCCATGATCAACGCCGCCCCGCCGTCGGCTTCGATGCATTGCTTCATGAACAGCAACTCGTCGGCCTTGGTGTCGGCAGTGCCGATGATCAGAATCCTTGGGGTCTTCTCCATGCGTGCTCCTGTGTTGCCGTGGGTTCAGGCGTCGCCGGCCGGCCAGAGTTCTTCCATCACCTGGCCCGATTCGGGCAGCGTCATGCCGCCGTCGACCACGATGGTCTGGCCGGTGACCCAGCGTGCTTCGTCGCTGGCCAGGTACAACATCGCGAAGGCGATGTCGTCGGGTTCGCCCGCCGTTCCGAGCGGGATGTAGCGCACCAGACGTTCTTTGACCGCCGGCTGGCTGAGCCGCCCGCGCGGCTTGGCCACGAAGCCTGGCTCGACACCGTTGACGGTGATGCGATGCGCGGCCAGTTCGAGCGCTGCGGCCTTGATGAAACCGTTGACGCCCGCCTTGGCCGCAGCGTAGTGGGTGGCGCCCACCATCGCCACGCGCGGCCCGGTCACCGACGAGGTGATGACGATGCGGCCGCCGCGGATTTTCAGCCACGGCAGCGCGGCCTGAGTGAGCCAGAAGCAGGACTTGAGGTTCAGGCTCAGCGTGTCTTCGAGCGTCTCGCTGGTCAATGCCTCGATGCCGGCCCAGGGGCAGCCGCCGGCGTTGTGCACGACGATGTCGAGCGCGCCGAACGCGGCATGGGTGTCGCCCACGGCCTGCTTGCAGCCCGCTTCGTGAGCGGTGAACGGTGTTGCGCGCGCCGCCAGCCCGCGCGCACGCAGGTTCGCCGCGACCGCTTCGGCGGCATCGAGCGAACGGTTGGCGAGCATCACCTGCGCGCCGGCCTCCGCCAGCCGTGTGGCGACGGCCGCGCCGATGCCACGCCCTGCGCCGGTGACCAACGCGACCTTGCCGTCGAATCGAAAAGCGCTCACCGCTTGGCCCCCTATGCCGAACACTGCGCCACCAGGTCGGCGCAAAACGACTCCAGCACGTCGATGTAGCGGTCGGCATCGGCCTGCTTGGATGCCGGGCACATCAGCAGCATGCTGTGGAACGGCGTGATCAGCACGCCGCGGTTCATGAAGTACACGTGCAGCAGTGACTCGAGCGTGCCGTCGCGGCCCTCCTTCACGTCGCTCGCATTGCGCGGCGCCTCGGGCGTGTACATGGTTTCCATGCGCGCACCCATCTGCGAAACGTGCCAAGGCAGGCCGTGCGCGGCGATCACCTCGCGCGCGCGCACCGCCAGGCCTTGTGCCAGCGTGATCATGCGGTCGAAGGCCTCGTCGGTCAGCACCTTGGAGAGCACCGCGCGCACCGCGGCCACCTGCAGCGCGCTGCCGGCCAGCGTGCCGCCGAAGCCCAGGTGGGCGCTCTGGCGCACCGCGGTGGGGTTGACCTTGGGCACCACTTTCCACATGCGTTGCGCAACCGCCTCGCTCACGCCGTACAGCCCCACGGGCACACCGCCGCCCACGGCCTTGCCGACGACGAAGAAGTCGGGTTGGAGACCATGCGCCGCGGTGTAGCCGCCAGGCCCGTTGGAGAAGGTGTGGGTCTCGTCGATGACGAGCAGCGTGCCGCTGCGCTGCGTGATCTCGCGCAAGGCGTCGAGGAAGCCGGGCAGAGGCGCGATCATGCCGTAGTTGGTCATGAAGGGCTCGGCCAGCACGCAGGCCACGTCGCCGGGTTCGAGCGCGGCGCGCAAGGCCGGCACATCGTTGAATTCGATCACCCGCGAGACGCGCGCATGGTCGACCGCATTGGGGTGGATGCCGTTGCGCATCTCGATGCGGCCGTGCTCGCCGATCGCCACATGGGCTTCTTCGACCGAGCCGTGATAACAGCCGTTGAAGACCAGCACCTTGTCGCGGCCGGTCACCATGCGCGCCATCCGGATGGCGGCGCGATTGGCGTCGCTCGCCGAGGTGGTGAAGCCCCAATACGGGAGGCCGAAACGGCGCGTCAGCTCGGCGCCGACCCATTCGGCGTCTTCGGTCGGCAGCATCAGCGTGGCGCCCCGGGCGAGTTGCGCGGCCACCGCATCGGTCACCGCCGGGTGGCCGTGCCCGCACATGCCACCGGTGTCGCCGAGGCAAAAGTCGACATAGTCAAGGCCATCGGTGCAGGTCAGCTGCGTGCCCTGCGCGGCCCGCACCACCAGCGGGAAGCCGCCGGCCCAGCGCCGCATCCAGTGCGAGGGCGCACCGTACAGGTAGTGCCGCTGGCCGGCCTCGAAACTCGTGCGCGACGCCGGGTGGTCGATCGCGAAACGTGCCTGCTCGCGATCGAGCATGGCCCGCACTGTGGAGGGAATCAGGGTTGTCATGGCGGGCGGGCTGGTTGGCAGAGTCATCACTTCTCGACCGCGGCGAACGCGCCGTCGAGGGCGTCACACAACACGTCGATTTCGGAGCGGCTGATCGTCAACGCCGGCGACAGGATGATGTTCGCGCCCGAGGTGCGCACCATCGCGCCGCGGCGGTAGGCCTCGCGGGCAACCGCGGCAACTTCTTTCGCGCCGCGGCCGAAAGGCGCCTTGGTGGCCTGGTCGGCGACCATCTCGATGCACACCATCAGGCCGACACCGCGCACATCGCCGATCAGCCGCGAGCGCGCGCCGAGCGCCTTCAGCCGCTGCAGCAGGTACTCGCCCTGGCGCGCCGCGTTGCCGACGACGTCTTCGCGCTCGAGCACGTCGAGCGTGGCCAGCGCGGCGGCGGCTGCCACCGGGTGGCCGCTGTAGGTGTAGCCGTGCGCCACCGCGCCCAGCGCCGCATCGCCGTCTTGAAACGCGGCCGCCACCTTGGCCGAAATGGCGGTGGCGCCCAAGGGCACGTAGCCCGACGAGATGCCCTTGGCCAGGCACCACAAGTCGGCCTGCACGCCCCACAGCCGGGTGCCGAACAGGTGGCCGGTGCGGCCGAAGCCTGTGACCACCTCGTCGGCGATCAACAGCACGCCATGCTTGTCGCAGACCTTACGGATCAGCGGCCAGTAGCTGGCCGGCGGCACGATCACGCCGCCCGAACCCTGCACCGGCTCGGCGATGAAGGCCGCCACCGTGTCAGGCCCCTGGAACACGATCTCGCGGTCGAGCAGCTCGGCGCAAATCTCGGCCAGCCGGGCCGGGTCGTCGCTGTATGGGTTGCGGTAGAGCCACGGCGTGTCGACATGGAAACAGCCCGGCAGCAAGGGCTCGTAGGCGCGCCGGAAGTTGGTGTTGCCGTTGACGCTCATACCGCCGAAATGCACGCCGTGGTAACCCTGGCGCAGCGAGATGTACTTGGTGCGGTCGCCCTGGCCCTTGAGCTTCCAGTACTGGCGCGCCAGCTTGAGCGCGCCCTCGACGGCGTCGGAGCCGCCGTTGCTGAAGAAGACCGCGGCCACGCCGTCGGGCTCCATCAGCTTGACCAGCCGCGCCGACAGCTCGATCGCGCGCGGGTGCGTGGTGCCGCGAAACGTGTTGTAGAACGCCAGCTCGTCGAGTTGCGCGACGATCGCATCGCGAATCTCGCGCCGGCCGAAGCCCAGATTGGCGCTCCACAGGCCGCCCACGCCGTCGATCAGCCTGTGGCCGTCGATGTCCCAGATCCAGCTGCCTTCGCCACGGGCAATGATGTCGGGCGGATTTTGTTGCATGCCTTTGGGGTTGGCCATCGGGTGCCAGAGGTAGCGGGCATTCGCGGCCTTCAACTCGTCCACGGTCATCTTGCTCATGCGCATTCCTTCAGCGGAAGTTGGAGACGCGCGGCGACGGCCGCGATGTTGCCGGCAATGTCGCGCAAATCAAAGTACTGGGTTTGCAAACCGGCCTTGACGCCGCCGACAATGTTGCGAAACTGGTCGTCGACGAAGAGGATCTCCTCGGGCTTCATGCGAAGCGCTTCGATCGCCAGCGCATAGGCGCGCGGATCCGGCTTGAGAATGTTGGTGTGGGTGGCGTCGACGATCATTTCCATCTCTTGCAGGATGTCCATGCGCTCCAAGAAGTGCTTTCCGTAGAACAGGTCGAGCTCATTGCTCAGGATGCCAACCTTGATGCCCTGCGCGCGTGCAAGTTTGATCAGCCGCTTGATCGCCGGGCGCACCACCGCGTTGGGGTCGACCTGCCGCAGCCGGGTCAGCATGGCCAGCATGTCCCATTCGGGCTCACCGACAGCCGCACCGAGCTCGTGCGCGCGCGTGGCCCAGTAGTCGCGCTCGCTGATCTGGTCTTGCTGCATGGCCTGCCACAAGGCATCGGTGGCCGGCGCGAGCGGGCCCATCCAGGTGAGCGAACCGGCAGGCAGGCCCAGCTCGGCCTCGGTGTCGCGATGCCGCTCGAACACCGACACGCTGATCACGGCGCCGAAGTCCAGCAACAAGCCCTTCGGGCGCGGCTGGATCAGCGGCGCATCCCCGGTTTCGTTCTTCATGAGTTGGGTGTCCATTCAGGTCTTGCAGGGCGGCGCTCAGGCAGCAATGCTGACCAGCTTGAGTTCGGTGTAGCCGAGCAGGCCTTCGAGCCCGCTTTCCTGGCCGAGGCCGCTTTCCTTGAGCCCGCCGAAAGGCGTTTCGGGCTGCGACACACCGAAGTGGTTGATGCCCACCATGCCCGCTTCCAGCGACTGGCTCAGGCGGTGAGCCAGGTTCAGATCGTGCGTGAAACCGTAGGCCGCAAGGGCGTACGGCAGTGCGTTGGCGCGCTCGATGGCGGCGTCGAGATCGTCGAAAACATCGAGCAGTGCGATCGGGCCGAACGGCTCCTGCGTTTGCACCCGCGCCGTCATGGGTGCGTTCTCGATCACGGTCGGCGTATAGAAATAACCCGGCCGCGGCAGGCGTTTGCCACCGCACAGCAGAGCGCCGCCCTGCTCGACCGCGTCGTCGACGAAGCGCTGCATTTCGTCAACTCGCCGCTGCGCGATCAGCGGCCCGAACTGCGTGCCCTCCTCCAGGCCCGGGCCGATCTTCAAGGCGTTGGCGCCGGCGACGAACGCATCGCGGAATGCTGCGTACTGCGAGCGGTGCACCAGAAAGCGGATCGGCGAAGCGCACACCTGGCCTGCGTTGCGAAACTTCGCCGGCACCGCCAGCCTGGCCACGGCAGCGCCATCGGCGTCGGCGCACACGATGACCGGCGCGTGCCCACCCAGTTCGGCGGTATAGCGCTTCATGTGGCGAGCGGCCTGCTCGCCGAGCAGCTTGCCCACCGGCACCGAGCCGGTGAACGAGATCTTGGCAATCACCGGGCTGGCGATCAGCGTCGATGAGATTTCAGCGGGGCGCCCGAGCAGCATGTTCAAGACCCCTGCCGGCAGGCCGGCGTCCTGGAACGCCCGCACCAGTTCCATGCAGGTGGCCGGCACGGCTTCGTCGGGCTTGATGATGACGCTGCAGCCCGCGCTCAAAGCGCCGCCCAGCTTGCGCGCCGGCAAGTTGGCGGGGAAGTTCCAGGGCGTGAACGCGGCCACCGGCCCGACCGGAATGCGCACCACCGTCTGGCTCAGCACATTCGGCAAGCGCGGCGGCACGCCCCGGCTGGCCAGTCGCTTGCTCTCCTCGGCCAGGAATTCAATGATGTCGGCCGACAGCTGGACTTCGCGCAGCGCCTCGGCCAGCGGTTTGCCCTGTTCCATCGTCAGGATGCGCGCGATGGCCGGCGCGCGTTCGCGGATCAAATGGGTTGCCTTGCTGATAATGCGAAAGCGCTCGATCGGCAGGGTACGCGACCAGATCTTGAAGCCGCGTTGCGCCGCTTCCAGCGCGGCGCGCAGCTCGGTTTCGCCGGCGACCGGCAGTTCGCCCAGCACGGAACCATCGGCGGGGTTCTCGATGGGCAGTGTGCCCGAGCCGGTCCGGGCGATCCACTGGCTGTCGATCAGAAGCTGGATGGCTGGATAGGACATGACGCGGGAACCATTTGCAACAACATATGAACGGAATGATGGGCCCATCTTGTTTTGTTGTCAACAAGTTTTATGACGGCGCCAGCTTCGTGGCGCTTTCGCCGGGGCGACACGCGTTGCCGATGCCCGGCGATACCGGTGACGCGCGGCGCGGGACCGCGCGCAAATGGTTTTGTTGTCAACCATTGCAGCATATACTGCCGGCACGTCACATTCAGCAGAGGGTTCGTCATGGCAACCAACCCTAAGCTTGCTTCTTTGCCGTACCCTAAGCCTATAGCCACTACCCCCATAAAACAGCATAACGGCTTAAAAATGGGGTATTTTGACAAGAATATAGGCACTACAGAAAAAGAAG
>CAITEF010000549.1 GCA_903891315.1 uncultured Rhodospirillales bacterium
AGCGAGGAGACCGCGCGGATCAGCTTCTGCACGCCCTTGTGGGGCATCAGGAACCCGGTACAGCCGATCACCGGCGTGGTGTGCGGCGGCAGCAGACGTGGCAACGGGGCAGCACCCCCACCAAGACAGCCATGCGCGATGCCGCGAACATGACTCAGGCCGAACGTGTTGAGCAGGCCGATATCGCGTGCGGTGTGCACCAGCACCAGATCGGCGCCACGCAGCGCCAATTGCATCCGTGCTTGCAGGCGACGGCTGAGTTGGAGCAGTTCGGTGGTGTTGTGCAGCACCACCACGATGCGGCGCGCCGCCAACAGCGGATGCAGCAGGAGATCGGCCAGCATCGGCCAGGGCATCAGGCCAGCATGGTGCTGGATGACCACGCAATCCGGGTCAGCCGCCGCGATGCCCAGCGCCAAGCGCCCGACCGACGACATTTCACCGACGCGAAACACTGGCCGCGCGGTCACGCCGAGCATCGGCACGATCTGCGGCAGGCTCGGGCGGTCATCATTCAATACGGTGATGTGCCAAGCATGTTGCGCCTGCATCGCGCCGAGCAGATGACGCGAATATTCGGCAATGCCGCAGCGTGTCTGCCACGACGACACCCAGACCAGATGTGGCAGAGCCAGATCCGATGGCGGGGCCCAGCCAATGGCGCGTTCACGCATCAGCCGACGCATGCCGGTGACCAGATCGTCATGAGCCAGCAGCAAGGCGTCGAGTTGCCGTGCGCTCGCCTGCCCTGACCAGGATTGCCAGAACCGCCGCACCAGCCGCGCCGTTGGACGCAAGAGGTTACGCAGTCGTTCAATCAACGAGGGCTCGCGCGGGTGTAAGGCGGTGATGCCGTGCCAGCCTGCCTCGCTGCGGGATTGCGAATTGGGCGGCTGCGGGCGGCTCGGGCGCAGAAGGCTCATGGCGCGTCAATCTCCTCACGGTCATTCACGCCACGCTGACGGGGCTTGCGTGATGGCCGCGTGAATTCCGCGCTGACGCCGCGGGAAGACCACCGTGAGCGGTCGATTTGATGCATTTCCCTCGGGCGATTGCCGCCTGAATCACCCGAAACTGCGCGGGCTTGCTCGAAAGGTGAATAGTCACGCGCACGGGGACCGCACTCATGACCAAGACGGCTTTGATCACCGGCATCACCGGCCAAGATGGTGCCTATCTCGCGCAATTCCTGCTCGAACGCGGGATGCGGGTGGCGGGGCTGGTGCGGCGCACCGCCCAAGCCGACACCGCCCGGGCAAGGCTCGACTGGCTCGGGATCACCGGAGAGGTTGAACTGATCGAGGGCGACGTCACCGATCTGTCGAGCTGCATCCGCGCCATCGAACGCACGCGGCCGGATGAGGTCTATAATCTCGCGGCGCAAAGCTTCGTGGGGGCTTCGTTCGGTCAGCCGTTATTGACCGGAAATGTCACCGGGATGGGGGCGGCAAATATGCTGGAGGCGGTGCGGATCGCGGCACCTGCGGCGCGGTTCTATCAG
>CAITEF010000550.1 GCA_903891315.1 uncultured Rhodospirillales bacterium
AAGCTCGTATTGGATCTGGCTGCCATTCGGCGGCTGATCCAGGCGGGCTTGTTTCCTGCTCCGATCTTCGAGCCGGGCTGAACTTTTCGTTCGGCCCTGCCCGTCGTGACGGTTCGTCCACCCAGCCGGAAAGGCGCCAGACCGCATGACCGACGATTCCGCCGAAACCGTAATCATTCAAGCCGAAGAAGAAGTCGTCAAAGCGCCGCGTCCGGAAGGACGTCAGGTCACGCCCGCCAGCAATGGCCGCCCGGCGACGGTTTCGCGCGCATCGACGAAAGACGAGACCTTCGCCGAAGGGGATTACGTGGTCTATCCGACGCATGGTGTCGGCAAGGTGGAAAAAATCGCCGTCGAGGACATCGCGGGCTACAGCCTCGAACTGATCCACATCACCTTCGATGAAAACCGCATGACGCTGCGCGTGCCGGTGGCGAAGGCCAAGACGGCCGGTCTGCGCAAGCTGTCGACCAAGAAGGCGTATGACGAGGCTCTGACCACGCTGAAGGGCCGTGCCCGGATCAAGCGCACCATGTGGTCGCGCCGCGCCCAGGAATATGAGGCCAAAATCAACTCGGGCGACCCAGTCTCGATCGCCGAAGTGGTGCGCGATCTGCATCGCAACGCCGGCCAGCCGGATCAGAGCTTCTCCGAGCGCCAGATTTACGAGGCAGCACTCGACCGCATGGCCGCCGAACTCGCGGCCATCGACCAGACCGACAAGGCGACGGCGCTGGTCAAGCTGGGCACGTATCTCAAGGGCGGTTGAGGGCATGACCGCCAAGCTGCCTGAATCGGCTCGCGCCACCATCGTTCAGACCCTGCCGGGTTGGGTGGAGGTGGCCGGGCGCGATGCGATCAGCCGGACATTCGTTTTCGCCGATTTCTCCGAAGCCTGGGGTTTCATGTCGCGCGTGGCGTTGCTGGCCGAGACGGCCGGGCATCATCCCGAGTGGTCGAATGTGTGGAATCGCGTCGAGATCACGCTGACCACGCATGACGCGGCCGGGCTGTCCGAGAAGGACGTGACTTTGGCGCGCGCCATCTCGGCGCTGCTCGGCTGAGTCGGGAATTTAGAACACTTCAGATCCGCCGCGAGACGGCGCGGTTGTGTGTGGCGCTCAATTGGGTGCCACTGCATGAAGTGCGGCTGGCGAATGGGCGGCGGGCCGATATTCTGGCCCTGCGGTCGGATGGTGGGTTTGTCTGCATCGAGATCAAATCCGGCCTCGCCGATTTCCGCGCCGACCAGAAATGGCCGGATTATCGGGATTATGCGGATGCTTTGTGCTTCGCGGTGGATGTCGATTTCCCGATTGAGGCATTGCCCCACGATGCCGGGTTGATCGTGGTGGCGGAGGAGGCGGTGCTGATCCGGCATCCGCCGTCGCATCCGATTGCACCGTCACGACGGCGGGCTCTGACGGTGCAGTTTGCGCGATTGGCGGGGATGCGGGTGCAGGGGGTGTTGGATCCGGGAAGCGTTCAGTCACTTCGGGCGGAGTAACAACGTCATTGCGAGGGGGCACGACGACGCAACCCAGGCGCGACGCCCAATGATTCCTGGGTTGCTTCGTCACTGCGTTCCTCGCAATGACGGAAAAATAAGCAATTTTAGAGCGCGGCAATCGCCTTCGCCACCTCGGCGGCATGGCCTTCGATCTTCACCTTGGGCCAAATCTCCGCGATCACGCCGTCTTTGTTGACCAGGAATGTCGCCCGCTCCATCCCCATATACTTGCGACCATACATCGATTTTTCGACCCACACGCCATACGCCTCGGCCACCTTGGTGTCGGGGTCAGACGCGAGTGGAAAGGTCAGCCCGTATTTGGCAGCGAATTTCTCGATCGGCGGCATCTTGTCCTTCGACACGCCGATCACCTCCACGCCCAATTTGCCCAATTGCGGCAGCGCTTCCTGGAACGCGCAGGCCTCCTTGGTGCAGCCCGGCGTGTCGGCCTTGGGGTAGAAATACAGCACGAAGGGCTTGCCCTTCAGCGTGGCCAGGCTGGCCGTGCGACCGCCACTGGCCGGCATGGAGAAATCGGGGGCGGCGTCACCAACAGCGAGGCTCATGTCTCGGGGTCTCCAATCAAGCGGATGAACAAAGCACGCACGTCGTGCGCCAGGGTTCGGAGATTGTCCTGCAACTCCGGCACGTCAACCGCCTCGACGCCGGCATTTCGCATCGCCTCCAAAATGGCGTGCACGGCCGACGGTGCGAGGTCCTTGGGCGGCTTGGGGCCATGTGTGAGGCGGAGGATGGATTGCAGGCTGCGCCAGACCCGGTCGGCATGGATGAGCAACTGCGCGTCCATGTCGCCCAGATGCCCGGCTTGGTGCAATCCGGCGACGGCCAGGCGCAGCGTGGTGGAGACCGGGCCGTGGAGCAATTGCAGCACCTGGGCGATGAACTCCACCTCGACCTGCCCGCCCGGCCTCGCCTTGACGTCCCACGGGCCGGACGCCGGAAGATCGCGCAGCATACGAGTGCGCATCGCGCGGGCGTCGCCGCGCACCTTCGTGGCGTCGGAGGAGGCGATGGCAGCGGCGATCTCGCGCTCGACTTTCCGCCGCAACCCGACGGGGCCTGCGACGACGCGGGCCCGGGTGAGCGCCATCCGTTCCCAGGTCCAGGCATCGTGGGCATGATAGCGTTTGAACGAGGACAGCGAGACCGCCACCGGGCCCTTGTTGCCGGATGGCCGCAGCCGCATGTCGACCGCGAAGGTCGGCCCCTCGGCGTCGGGCGCGGTGAGGGCTGCGACATAGGCCTGGGTGGCGCGGATGAACCATTGGCTGGCGGCCATTTCGCGTGCGCCCTCGCTTTGGATCACCTTGGGCGGATGGTCGTAGATCAGCATCAGATCGAGATCCGAGCCCGCCATCGTCTCGCGCCCGCCAGCCTTGCCGAGGGCGACGACCACCATCGACCCGCCCGGGACGCTGCCGTTTCGCGCAGAAAAATCTGTCAGCACCGGGGCAAGCAAGGATGCCATCGCCGCATCGGCGAGGTCGGCGCGCAGCAGACCGGCCTCGTCGGCGTTCATCCGGCCTTCGAGCGTTGCGACCGAGATGGCGAAATCCCGCTCGCGCACCAAAGCGCGCATGGCGGCAATTGCCTCCTCCAGATTGTTGGCCGCCCCCACCAGCATCCGCATTCGCCGTGCCACTGGGCCGGGGTCGGGCAGGCCGAGCAGGCCCTCCAGCGCCGAGGGCGTGCGGGCGAGATGTTCGGCCAATTGCGGGGCGGCACCCAGCACGTCGGCGATTCGGGTGGCGAGGTTGGGGTTGCGCTCGATGAGCGAGAGGATCTGCACACCGGCCGGCAATGTCTCGATGAAACGGGCGAAGCGCATAAACGCCGGGTCCGGCTCGCGTTGGTGGGCGATGGCGGCGAGCAGCGGTGGCAGCACCGTGCCCAACAGATCGCGTGCCCGCTGCGAGCGCAATGCCCGTGCCCGTCCGGCCAGCCAGCCCGCGACGACGTCAGCGATGCGGGCGGGCTCGGTGAAGCCCATCTGGCTGAGCGCCTCCAACGTTGCAGGCCGCAACTCGACGTCGCCGAAATCGAGCGCGCTGCCGGGATCGCCTTGGAGTGCGCTGAACTGCTCGATGAAACGGCGCGAGACGCGTTCGAGATGGCGCAGCAGATGCTCGGCGAACCGCTCGGGGTTTCTCTCGCCGAGAAACAGCGCGAAATCCGCCGATGCGGCCTGCCGGTCCGGCAGCACATGGGTCTGCCGGTCAGCCACCATCTGCAGCCGATGCTCGACCCGGCGCAGCAGACGATAGGCGGAGGTGAGTTCGCGTGCCGCCTGCGGTTTCACGTGACCGGCGCGAACCAGCAGGCGCAAGCCGGGCAGCGTGCGGTTGTCGCGCAATTCGGGGTTCCGGCCGCCCCAGACCAGCTGCAGCGTCTGCACCAGGAATTCGATCTCGCGAATACCGCCCTGGCCGAGTTTGACATTGTGCCCGGCGATGCGGGCCAAAGCGGAGCCTCCGGTGGCCAGGCCGGTCTTGCGGTGCTCATCAATCCGCCGCTTCATGCCAGCGATGTCTGCCACCGCCGCGAAGTCGAGATGGCGGCGCCAGACGAAAGGCCGTATCGCGTCGAGGAAATGCCGCCCCATCGCCAGATCACCCGCCACCGGGCGTGCCTTCAACATCGCGGCACGTTCCCAGTTCTGCCCCATGCTCTCGTAGTAGGTGAGGGCGGCATGGATGCTCATGCTGGGTGGCGTGGCCGCCGGATCGGGGCGCAGACGCAGATCGGTCCGAAAAACGTAACCATTTGCATCTCGTGTCTCCATCAGGGTGACAAGATTGCGTGCCAATCTGCTAAACCACGCCGTGGGCTGATCCCCATGGTAGATCCCCGCCTCGGGGTCGTGGAGAAGCACAAGATCGATATCGCTCGAATAATTCAGCTCCCGCGCGCCAAGCTTGCCCATCGCCAGCACGACGAAGCCGCACCCGATCTCCGGCTCGGCCGGATCGGGGAGTGCGAGGTCGCCGCGTGCATGACCGGCCAGGAGCAGATGGGCGACGCTGGCGCGCAAAGCGGTCTCGGCGAGGTCGGAGAGGGCTGCCGTCACCTCCTCCAACGTCCACTGCCCCGCAATATCGGCCAGCGCCGTGGCGAGAGCGATCTGTCGCTTGGCTTGGCGCAGCAGGGCGGCGAGTTGTGGCTGTGCGGTTTGCGGCGGGCAGGCGGCGATGCGGGCGAGCGCTTCGGCCACCACGCTGTCGGCACCCTCGTTCAGGAAACGCCGCAGCACCTCCGGCTCGCGCAACACGAGATCGCCGAGATAGGGGCTGTTGCCGCCGAGACATTCCAATGCGGCCCGCGCCGGACCGGCGGCGAGTTTCGCCTCCGCCGGGTAGCGGTCGGAAAACCGCTCGACCAACATTGCGGCCGCATTGGAGTCAGAAGGTGGCGGCCAAGATATCGGTCGGGATTGGGCAGGGGTGCGAAGCATCCGAGAGGCTGGACATGACGCCCACGCCAGGTCAAGCCGCGCGACACGGTGCGCGCGAGGCAATGCTGCGCCATGCGCGGCGATTCCATCGTCTGGTGCAGTTCTGCGTGGGATTCGGCCTGGCCTCGCTGGTGGTGCTCGGCCTGCTCGCCGCAAAACTGGCCGAGGGGCCGCTGCAACTGGCCTGGCTGGCGCGCACCGCTGCCCAGGCGCTCAGCGCGGACGGGCAGGTGGTGCGGGTCGGCGGTGCGGAACTCGCATGGGAAGGCCTGCATGGCGGCGTGGACCGGCCGATCGATATCGTGCTGCGCAATGTCACGCTGGACGATGCAGCGGGCAACCGTCTGCTCGACGCACCGCGCACAGCGGTGTCGCTCTCGCTGATCGACGCCCTGCAGGGCCGCTTCGCCCCGCGTGCGATGGCGTTCGACAGCATGACGGCCCGGCTGTCGGTTGCCGTGGGGGGCGAGGACACCGCATCGGATTGGCGGCCCGCGCTGGACAAGCTGCTGAGCGGGCTGCGCGAGCCGCGTCAGTCGCAGGGCAGCGGGGCGAAGGCAATGTGGAGCCGGCTGCAGCGCGTGGTGCTCACCAATGCCACGCTGGATCTGCGGCGCGACGATGGCGGCCCGCTCGCTGTGCTGCAGAGCGCCAGCCTGGACCTGCGTCGCAGCCTCGCCGGTGGTGCGAGACTGACATCGCAAGGCAAGGTGCTGATCGGCGAGGTCACCACCGCCTTGCAGTTTGGTGTCACGCTGCCGACCGGCAAGGATGACATCACCGTGACCCTGGCGGTTGATCCCTTTCAGCCAGCTTCCATGGCCTATCTCGCCCCGGCGCTCGCACCGCTCGCGCTGGCACAATTGCCGGTCGGACTGTCCGGCACGGCGCGCATCGCCCAAGGGGGTGCTTCGGGCATCGCGCTGTCCGCAGCCGAACTTGACGTCGCGCTGGGGCGGGGCGTGCTGCTGATCGGTGATGGCGCATTGCCGATCCGGGGTGCCGGTGGCCATCTGGCGCTCACCCCGCAGACCGCCAAACTCAACCTCGACCATCTGGTGCTGCAGGCGACCGACGCATCAACACCAAGCCACATCACCGCCCAGCTCTCCGCCCATCGCGTCGCGCTGCCTTGGGGGCCGGGTCTGGCGGCGGAGGTGACGGCGGATATCGACCAGATCGCCGTCGATGACCTCGCGGCCGTCTGGCCGCTCGGCGTTGGAGGGCCCGGAACGCGGCCCTGGATGGTGGCCAATGCGCATGGCGGCAGGCTGTCGCGCGGTCGTGTCGGCCTCAGCCTGACAGCGCCCGAGGATTTCTCCGACGCGACGCTGAGCCATCTGGAGGGCGGGATCGAGGGCAGCGATGTCAGTCTGATCTGGCTGCCGACGGTCCCGCCGGTGGAGCATGGAGCTGGGCGGTTGAACCTCGTCGACCCCGATACGCTGGAGATCGATTTCACCGCTGGGCGGCAAAGCGGCACCAATCTGGTGCTGCAGCGTGGACATCTGAAAATGATCGGCCTTGCAGCCCATGACCAGTTTCTCAGCCTGGAGGCCAATGCCGACGGCCCGCTCGCCGACGTGGTCTCGGTGTTGCGCCAGCCGCGCATCCGGCTGCTGGAGCGCCGACACATCGTCGTCAACGATCCCAGCGGCAGCGTGACAGCACTGCTGAAGGTCAGCCTGCCGTTGAAGAACGACCTCAATCTCGACAATGTCGCCATCTCCGCCACCGGCAAGGTTGCTGACGGACATGCTGGCGGACTGGCAGCTGGGCGGGATATCGACCATGTGAATGTCGATTACGACGTCTCCAATGCGGGCCTCGCGGTCTCCGGTCGCGCCGAGGTCGCGGGCGTGTCGGTCGAGCAGAAGGTGAAGATGGATTTCCGCCCCGGCCCGCCGAGCCAGGTTCTGCTGCGGGTGGACGCGACCGGCTCGATCTCGGCGGACAAATTGACGGCACTTGGCCTCCCGCATAACGGTGCGCTCACCGGGGCGACGACGGGGCAGTTCAGCTATTTGGAACGACGCAGCGGGGCTGCCGAATTGGCGGTCACCTCCGAACTGCAGGGCCTCGGCATCGCTGATCCGCGGCTGACATGGCGCAAACTTCCGGCGAGCCGTATGCACACCGAGTTGCACGGCGAGCTGAGCGCAGGCAAAATCGCCGGGTTCGACCGCATCACCGCCGATGGCGCGGACGCCAGTTTGCGCGCCAGTGTGGCGCTGCGCGATGGCGGCGTGACCGAAGTGAAGATCGACACACTCAAGCTCGGCGAGGGCAACGATCTCACCGCCACGCTGCGCCTGAAGCCAGGTGACGCGCCGGCCGAGATCGATTTGCGCGGGGCGTCGGCTGATTTCTCCAACCTGTTGCAACACAGCGCGAACACCGGGAAATCGACGCGTGGGCCATCCTACCATCTCACCGCCCATCTCGGGCGCGCGCTGATGGCCAATCACCGCCAATGGCAGGATGTCGCCGTCGATTTGGCCAGCGACGGGCTGATCACGTCGCGTGCCGACGTGTCGGCGACCTCGGGCGGCAGCAAGGTGTTCCTGCGCATCACGCCGGTGGCGGGCGGGCGCGACATGACGGCGGCGGCGGATGATGCCGGGGCGCTGCTGGGGGCGATCGACCTGTCGCAGCGCATCGATGGCGGTCAATTGTCGGCGACCGGCCATTATGACGACACCAGCCCGCACCACACGTTGCGCGGTTCAGCGAATATCGAAGGTTTCCGCGTGCGCAACGCACCAGCCGTCGCGCGCCTACTGCAGGCAATGTCGCTTTACGGGCTTCTGGAGATGGCACAGGGGCCGGGGCTCGGCTTCACCCGCGCCGTGGCACCGTTCGAACTCGGCGATGACGTGATGACGCTGGACAACGCGCGCGCCTATTCCGCCTCACTCGGTTTCACGGCCAAGGGCCGCATCAATCTCGACACGCATGTGGCCGATATCGATGGCACGGTGATCCCGGCCTATTTCTTCAACTCGCTGCTCGGCCGCCTGCCATTGATTGGCAAACTGTTCAGCCCGGAGAAAGATGGCGGCCTGCTCGCGGTGTCCTACTCGATCAGCGGCAATCTCGATGACCCGCATGTCGGCGTGAACCCGCTCTCGGCCTTCACCCCCGGCGTGCTGCGCGGCTTTTTCGACCTGTTCGACAGCCCTGACCCACCCCGGCCAGACGACCGATCACCCCCGCCGCAGAATTGATGCCTTGGAGACGACCATGCAGGATTTGAAAGCCATTCTGTTCGACACCTTCGGCACCGTCGTCGACTGGCGCGGCAGCCTGATCACCGAGTTGTCGGAATTCGGTTCCGCGCGCGGGCTCAGCGTCGACTGGACCGCTTTCGTGGATGATTGGCGCGATGCCTACAAACCGTCGATGGATCGGGTGCGCCGCCGGGACGTGCCGTGGACGATCCTGGACGCGCTGCATCGGGAATCGCTTGAGATGCTGGTGGCGAAATACGGCGTGACGGGGCTGACAGAGGCCGATCTCGATCACCTCACGCGCGGCTGGCACCGGCTGCATGGCTGGCCGGATTCGGTGGCGGGGCTGACACGGCTGAAGCGGAAATTCATCGTCGCACCGCTCTCCAACGGCAATGTGGCGCTGCTGGTCAACATGGCGAAATTCGCCGGCTTGCCGTGGGACATGGTGTTCGGCTCGGAAATCCCGCGTGCCTACAAGCCGGATCCGGAGGTCTATCTTGGCGCGTGCAGCATGCTCGGTCTGGCACCCGAACAGGTGATGATGGCGGCGGCGCACAATTACGATCTGTCGGCGGCCCGCGCATTGGGGATGCGGACGGGCTTCATCGCCCGGCCCACGGAATACGGCCCGAAGCAGACGAAGGACTTGCGCGCCGAGAGCGATTGGGACGTGATTTCCAACTCGATCGAAGAACTCGCCGAACAACTCGGTTGCGAGATATAGCCGCCAGCGCTCCTCGCAATGACGATAGAAATCGTATTAAGCCGCCACTTTCCGG
>CAITEF010000551.1 GCA_903891315.1 uncultured Rhodospirillales bacterium
ATAAAGACATCTTGATGTGTGCAAGGGTTGGGTGGGAATACCACCGTCAGCCGCTTCATAAACACAATTAAAGAGCGGTGTTTGCCATCGCCAGCGAGTGGTAGGGCGGAAAAGCGTAGCGTCATCCGCCCTACGCGTTGGTTGTCATCTGCTTGCGCTCGATATCCGGCAGGCCAACCGCCAGGAACCCCAGCAAGGGAAGGAACGCGCACACCGAGAAGACGAAGTCGATGCTGGTGTAATCGGCCAACACACCCAAACTCGCAGCCCCCAAGGCGCTCATCCCGAAGGCAAAGCCGTAGAACAGGCCGGAGACCATGCCGATTTTCCCCGGCATCAGCTCCTGCGCATAGACCAAGATCGCCGGAAAGGCCGCGGCCAGGATCAGGCCGATGGGGATGGTGAGAAGCACCGTCATCGTCTCGCCCACATGCGGCAGCAGCAACGAGAAGGGCAGGATGCCGATGATCGAGAACCAGATCAGCCGACGACGGCCCATCCAATCGCCCATCGGCCCGCCAACAAACGTGCCCACCGCAACCGAGGCCATGAAGACAAACAGCAGAGTCTGCGCGTGCTGCACGCCCTCGCCGAAATGCTGGATCAGATAGAAGGTGTAGAAGGTGTTCAGGCTGGCCATGTAGAAATATTTGGAGAAGACCAGCGCGATCAGGATCGCCATGCCGCTGGCCACCTGCGCCTTCGTCAGATTCGGGCCGGTTCGGACGGGTTTCGCCTTGGCGGCGGCCCGGCGGCGTCCGGCATAGTGGTGGCCGATCCAGCCGAGCAGGACCATGCCGAGCATCGCCATGCCGGAGAAATACGCCGCGCTCCCCTGCCCGCGCGGCAGAACGATGAAGGCGGCGATCAGCGGTCCCAGTGCTTGGCCTGCGGTGCCGCCGACCTGAAACAGCGATTGCGCCAAGCCGTGCCGCCCGCCCGAGGCCATCCGCGCCATGCGGGCGCTCTCGGGATGGAAGATCGAGGAGCCGATGCCGACCATGGCGGCGGCGATCAGCAAGGCGGGGAAGGTGGTGGCTTGGGAGAGCAGCAAAATGCCGATCAGGGTCGAGGCCATGCCGACCGAGAGGGAATACGGCATCGGGCGCTTGTCGGTGTAGAGGCCGACGACCGGCTGCAAGAGCGAGGCGGTGAGTTGGAGTGCCAGGGTGATCAGGCCGATCTGGCTGTAATCAAGGCCGAGATTGCCCTTCAGCATCGGATACATCGACGGCAGCAACGACTGCATCATGTCGTTGAGCATGTGACAGAAGGAGAGACCGAACAGAATTGGGAATGCCGTGCTCACCGCCTGGGTGGCGGGATTGGTCGGTTCGGCAACGGTGTTGGACATGCGGCCACTCTCCCCCAAGCTGCATGACGCAGATTGGGGTGAGTGGCCGGATTGTCACCATTGCCGATGTGGCAGGGCTGCTGCCCGAGTTAGCGCGTGGGGCGGACAGGCCCGCGCAGTCCGCCGCCGTCCCGCAGGCTGGGCAATGGCGGACTGCGCTACGCTTGTCAGCCCTACGTGGTCCTCGATTAGCCGAACGAACGCTCGATCCGGTCCAGCGTCTCCATCGCGGGCAGGACCTGCGCCACCGAGGAATTCGGCTCGCGGCCTTCCTTGATGGCGGCGAAGAATTCGCGGTCGATCAGTTCGATGCCGTTGTTGGAGACGGCAACGCCGGACAGATCAATCGGCTGTTCCTTGCCGTCATACAGATCGTCGTAACGGGCGATGTAGGTGCCGTTGTCGCAGATGTAACGGAAGGTGGTCCCCAGCGGGCCGTTGTTGTTGAACGACAGCGAGAGCGTGCAGATCGCGCCATCGGCGGCTTTGAGGCCGATGGACATGTCCATCGCGATCTTCAGCGCGGGGTGCATCGGGCCCTGCAGACCGAAGGCGTGGGTCGCGGTGCCGCCGGTCTGATACTGGAACAGGTCGACGGTGTGGCAGGCATGGTGCCAGAGCAGATGATCGGTCCAGGACCGCGCCTGACCGGAGGCATTGATGTTGGTGCGGCGGAAGAAATAGGTCTGCACATCCATTTGCAGAACCTTCAGCTCGCCGGCCTTGATCTTGTTGTGGATCCACTGATGCGAAGGATTGAAGCGACGCACCTGGCCGGACATCGCGATCAGCCCGGTCTCTTTCTGGGCCTGCACGATGGCCTTGGAATCGGCGAGGCTGTCGGCCATCGGGATTTCGACCAGCACATGCTTGCCGGCCTTCAGGCAGGCGATGGTCTGTGCGGCGTGCATCTGGGTGGGAGTGGCGAGAATGACGGCCTCGACATCCTTGCGGGCGAGGCTGTCCGCCAGATCGCGGGTGTTGTGGGCGATGCCGCGAGCCTTGGCCAGTTCGCTGAGGTCGTCACGCGGGCTGCCGACGACGGAGACGACTTCGACGCCATCGATATTGGCGATCGCGTCGAGATGCTTCAGGCCGAACGCTCCGCCGGCCCCTGCCACTGCAACTTTCATGTTCTGCTCCCCTGTTTTGCCGCCGGATTTGGGCAAACTGCGCATCTTTGGTTGAGCCAGGCAGGCTCTGCCCCGCTCATTAAGCCGGTTTGTGCTCCGCCGATAGGCCGAGGCTTACGCACATGCGAGATGATTCGCCGTTCCGGCTATTCGATATGGCTATACGACAAGGCCGTCCAAGCCCTCCCTATAGTCCTTCCCGATGGCGCGCACATGATCGAGCAGGCGTTTCTGGGTGGCGGTGGGTCGCCAATGCTGGCGGAAGGTGAGGCCGATGCGGCGATTGCCGCCGGGGATGCGGAAGGGGAGTTCGATCAGGATGCCCTGCTGCATCTCATAGAGTGCCTGACGGGCGGAGAGGATGGTCAGCCGGTCCGAGCCCGCGAGCAGGCCGCGCACCAGCACGAGTTGAGTGGCCTCGATGGTGCCGCCGGGCATGCTGGCAATTTCGTGTGGGCTGAAGAATTTGCGGAACAAATCCCGCGATGGCGCGTCCTCGCCGGGCACCACCCAGGGGTAGGCGAGGAGGTCGGCGCGGGTGATTTCCATCTTGCGGGCCAGCGGGTGGCCGGCGCGGCAGAGCACAGTGAGGGGGTCGTCGAACAGAAATTCCTGGGTGATGTCGTCAATCGGCGGCGGCTCGCGCAGGGCGCCAATCAAGAAGTCGATGATGCCGTTACGCAGACGGCCGAGCAGGCCGTCATAGGGGGCGGCGATGACGCGCAGATTGGTGCGCGGGCTCTCGGCGGACAGCCGGTTGAGTGCGTCGGGCAGCACGCGGGTCTGGGCGAGTGGCATGGAGCCCACGACGATCAGGCTGGAATCGCGGCCCTGCACCTCGTCGACCTCGGTGAATCCCTGGCGCAGTTCGGCGAGTGCGAGATTGGCGTTGCGGGCGAGCGCCTCGGCGGCGCGGGTGAGTTCGATGCCCTGGCGGGTGGCGACGAAGAGTTCGAGGCCGGTGAGACGTTCGAGATCGCGGGCGGCTCGGTGCAGCGAGGGTTGCGAGAGCCCCATCTCGCGGGCGGCCAAGCTGAAATTTCCGGCGAGCTGCATCGCGGACAGGGCACGGAGTTGGGCGACGGTGACGAGCTGGTCGAAATTGGCAAACCCGCCGCCACTGCGGCGTGCATCAAGCCGGATTG
>CAITEF010000552.1 GCA_903891315.1 uncultured Rhodospirillales bacterium
AGTTCTACCGGCCCGGGTCTTCCAACCCAATCGCCCGCAGACGGGCATTCTCCTCATCCCAGCCCGCGCGTTCCTTCACATTGAGGAAGAGATGCACGCGCCGCTCCAGCAGATGCTCCAACTGGCCGCGCGCCTTCTCGCCGATTTCCTTGATCCGGCTGCCCTTGGCACCGATCAGGATCGATTTGTGGCCCGGACGCGCCACATAAATCGTCGCATCAATCCGCACCGAACCGTCCGGCTTCTCCGCCCAGGTCTCGGTCTCAACGGTGGCGCTGTATGGCACCTCCTCATGCGTCTGCAGGAAGATCTGCTCCCGCACCAGCTCAGCGGCCAACAGGCGCTCCGGCAGATCGGTGAGATCATCCTCCGGATACAGATAAGGCCCCTCCGGCACCGCGCGGGCGAAGGCGTCGGTGAGTTCCTTCACGCCGTCGCCGGTGTTGGCGCTGACCATGAAGGTCTCTTCAAAAGTCGCGATCTCGTTAAGCCCCGCGATCAGCGGCAGCAAATCGGCCGGGCTGACAAGGTCCGTCTTGTTGAGCACCAGCCAGGCACGACCACCGCGCTGGGCCACCGTCTCGGCGATCTCGCGCACCGAATGGCGCAGCCCGGCCTTGGCGTCGACCAGCAGCACGGTCAGGTCCGAATCCTCCGCCCCGGTCCAGGCGGCATTGACCATCGCGCGGTCGAGCTTGCGCTTCGGCTTGAAGATGCCCGGTGTGTCCACCAGCAGGATCTGCGCGCCTTTGTGCATCAGAATGCCGAGCACCCGGAACCGCGTCGTCTGCGCTTTCGGCGAGACGATGGAGACTTTCGCCCCGGTGATCCGGTTCAGCAGGGTGGATTTACCTGCGTTCGGGGCACCGAGGAGGGCGACGAAGCCGCAACGAGTGGTCATGACTGCAATTTCTCCAGCAGCTTTGAAGCTGCTTCCTGTTCCGCCTGCCGCTTGTTGCCACCGGTGGCGACAGCGGATTCCTTGCCGAGGGTGACGGAAATTTCGAATATCGGCGCGTGCGACGGTCCGGTTGTGCTGATCACCTTGTAGACCGGAAGCCCGCGCGCGCGATGCATCGCCCATTCCTGCAGGCCGGTTTTGGCGTCCTTCGGCGGGACTTTCTGCGCCTCGATCACACTGCCCCAGGCCGAACGCACGAATCGCCGCGCCGCTTCCAGCCCGGCATCGGTGTAGAGCGCCCCGATCACCGCCTCCAACGCATCCGCCGACACCGTGGCCCGCTTGCTCACACCGGCGCGGTCTTCCGAAGGCGACAGCGACAGGCATTCGACCAGCCCGAGATGTGCCGCGATCTCGGCGAGCACCGGTTGCGAGACCAGCAGCGCCAGGCGGCGGCCCAGCGCACCTTCCGGTTCGGTGGGAAACCGTTCGGCGAGCCATTCGGCGATCAGCAGGCCGAGCACGCGGTCGCCGACGAATTCCAGCCGCTCATTGCTGGCGGAGAACACCGTCTTGCCGGTCCAATTGTCGAGTGCGGCTGAACGATGCGTCAGCGCTTCGAGCAGCAGATCCGGACGGGCAAATGCATGGCCCAGAATGCGCTGGGCGGTCTCGACGGATGGCTGCAATGCGGTGCTCAGGAGATCCCCGAGAATAGGCGCGACCAGCGGATTTCCATCGGCCATGCCCAGAACGCATAGGCCGGTTCGGTCGCGTCGATGGAGAACCAGATGAACTCGGCGCGGCCGACCAAATTCTCCAGCGGCACAAAGCCCACTTCGCTCTGCACCCGGCTGTCGAGGCTGTTGTCACGATTGTCACCCATCGCAAACACGAAGCCCTGCGGGACGACGTATTCGATGGTGTTGTTCATATCGACATCCGGGGCGGCCATCAGCGGGCCGTCCGACATTTTGAGGATGTCATGAACCTTGCCGTTCGGCAGCGTCTCGGTGAATCGCTTGGCGACCGTACGGGCGACGCCCTCTTCGGCGGTGTAATTTCCGACGGCGTTGCGCGGCACCAGCGTGCCATTGATGAAGAGCTGGCCGGACTTCACCTGGATGCGGTCACCGGGCAGACCGATGATGCGCTTGATGTAGTCGGTCGAATTGTCCTTCGGCAGCTTGAACACCGCCACATCGCCGCGCTCGGGCAGCTTGCCGAAGATGCGGCCATGGAACAGCGGCGGCGACAGTGGCAGCGAGTGCACCGAATAGCCGTAGCTATATTTCGACACGAACAGATAGTCCCCCACCAGCAGGGTGGGCACCATCGAGCTCGACGGAATGTTGAAGGGTTCGAACGCCACGGTGCGAATGCCGATGGCGATCAGACCGGCATAGACGATGGTTTTGATATTCTCGACGAGCGAGTTCGAGCCGCGCTTGCTCATGGTGGGGCGAAATCCGGACATGTTGGGCCTTGGATGAAGCGGGGCGGGGTTTGTGTCAAGCAATCGCGGCAAGTTTGCGCCGAACCAGCCGGTTTGACCGATTACCACGAAGCCCGCCCTACTTCATCTCCTGCCCAAACCCGATATCGTGCCCGTCGAGATCGCGCGTGCCGAATTCCCGGCAACCATAGGGCTGATCGCACAGTCCGTAATCGATGATCGCCCCACGCGCGGTGAACTCGGCGAACAGCGACTCCACGTCATCAACCCAGAAATACATGTCCCAAAGCTGATCCATAATCTGTGTGTTGGGGACGACTTGATCCGGCGAGTCAGCCTGCCTGAGCATGACATACATGCCGTCGCGCCCGATGATCGTAAAGCATGGCGGCTCGCCATAGAATTTGCCTTGGGTGAACCCCATCGCGGTCTCGTAATGCGCGGCGGCGGCGACCACGTCGCGGACCAGCAGCAGCGGGGCGGAGGCGGTGAATTTGGCTCGTTTGGTCGTCTCGCTCACGCCTTCATCTCCTACAGGGATCTCGCCTGTGGTGGCGAAATCTCGTCATCAACTCACTTGTATCGTTTGCGCGATGCGTGCGTCCCTGAGCTTTGCGTTGGCGATGACGATGAGTTTTCGCATGATTGCGGTGATGGCGACGATGGGTTTTTTCCCGCGCGCGACGAGACTTTTATAAGTCTCTGCCAATGCGCCTTTTCCCTGGCTTGCCACGAGGGCTGCCATGAACAGCGTGCGTTTCACATCGGGCCGCCCGCCGCGGGTTTTGCGGTAGCCAACCCGCTGTCCGCTTTCGTGCGGATGCGGTGCGACACCCGCCAATGCCGCCGCCTGCGCGCCTGAGATTGTGCCGAGCTCGGGCATCAGCGCCAGGAGCGCTGCCGAGGTCACGGCACCGATGCCGTGCATCGTCAGCAATGCAGCCTGGTCGCGGGCCAGTGCCGGATGCTGACGCAGGCAGGTGGCGATCCGTGCCTCAAGTGCACGGATCTGCTTCTCCACTTCCCGCAGGATGGCCTTCAACGTCGCAGCCACGACCTTCGAACCCGGCGCGGCCAGCCTGTTCCTGTGCGCCTGCCGCAGCCGAACCATGTCAACCCGTGCGAGCACAAGGGCCTGTAGTTCCTCACGAACAGGGTCTGGCGCGACCCACCGGGTCAGCGTTGCGTGCCGCTCAGTGCCGTAGCGCGCGAGGGCTTGCGCATCGATCGCGTCGGACTTTCCAAGCGTTCCGAACGAGCGGATGAACGCCTTGACCTTGCGCGCATCGGCCCGATGCGAGGGCACACCGGCGGCCAGCATGGCGGCCAGAAGCTTGGTCTCGTAGCCACCTGTGGCTTCACAGACAACGAGGCAACTCCCGTCCAAAGCACGGGCCATGCGCGCGAGGTCGGGCTTGCGGTTCGGCACGCTCCGGGTCTCCCCGGTGCAACTGTCGAAGATGACGATGGAGGTTTTGCCGACATCGCATCCAATGAAACGTGTCGGAGCAGTGGAAAGATGAAGCATGTTTGGCATATCCTGTCGCTGCTTGGGATTGTCTGCGGGCGTCCACTGGTGGGCGGAGAGGCCCAGTCAACTCATCAAGCGCACGTAAGGGAGCGGACAGGCGGTCGAGATGACGACGGACGATAAGTCCTATTGCGAGACGGCCGACCTGCCCGCGCCGTGATCCGGGTGGCCACCCGGATCACGGCACCCCCTCACGGGACGCAATGTCAGATTAACCTATTCGCAAGAGACAATTGCGAG
>CAITEF010000553.1 GCA_903891315.1 uncultured Rhodospirillales bacterium
AGGCGATCTTCGGTCAGAGGCTGATCGAACTTCTGGGTGGCGTCGAGCATCATTTCGACAACACCTTCGACATTGCGATCGGCGGGCACCAGACCGCTGATATCCATGCCCAATCTGCGGGCGAGAGAAGAGCGCACCTGCTGCCTGTTCAGGTCTTCACCCTCGATTTGGCTGGATTTGATGACATCGTCAGTCAGGGTGGTCAGCACAGCTTCACTTCGGAGATCGAAGCCGATCCCTTCCATGCGGCCCATCAATCGCCCTTGGCGATGGCGCACGGCGGCCAACGGTGCGGCAATTTCTTCGTCACGCCATTGATATTTGGGCCAATCCGGCAATTGATGGATGTACTCCATATTCTCCGCACTCCTTGCGGTGAATATGGCGAGTTTTCTCCGCAACAGCAATCATAATCACCGCGCATTATGCGGATATTATCCCCCACAATCTCCGCATGCATTTTCATGTGGATTGCCTCAGCCCCGGCGGCGCCTGCGCGTTGCGCTATAATGCCTGAGATATTATCCCAAGCTGCCGATCAGACACGCAGCCGAGGAGACGCCACATTATGCCCATGGCCGAATCCAGCTTCGACATTGAAGCCGACTTCGCGGTCCGGGAGGCAATAGGCGCCCACGTCGATGCCATAATCGAACGGCTCGTACCGCAAAGCGCAATCCAGAAGACCTTGCGCAAGTGGCTGGTCGGACATGCGGATTTTCCCGACGACGAGGACGCCCAGACGTGCCTTTTCGTGATGGCCGCCGATCTGGAAATGGTCACGCCATCGATGAGTGGGCGGACTTTGGTAGAACGCTATCTGCGCGCCCAAGCGCCGAAAACGTCCGAAGACCAGCGGGCTCTGCAAGCCTTGAGCACCGCGCAATTTCATCTGGTCAGAATTGTTGACCGGCAGGGGCCCGACATTGTTCGCGTGAAAGATCTGGTCACTGGCGAAAACCTCCTGCTCTTGGACGAAAGGATATCGTCCCTGGCCGAGGGGCTCGCGACCGCCATGCGCCTATGCCCGCTCGAAAGCGGGCGATACGTCCTGATCTCGCCCCTGTTCGCGATCGACGAGGCGATGCTTGAGGAGGCCATGACTTTCGTCCGTCACGGCCGGCCGCTCGGGACCGGTCATCGCTGTGCGGCGAGCCTTTACCGCAACGTGGCCCGGCGCGGATACCAACCCATGCCGCAACTGATCGGGGAATTAGACGAAGACATGCTCTTCGATTTTCTGCGGGACGTGGAAGAGAGCCTCTCGCCGATCCGGCTTTTGGCCCTCCGCTGGATCGAGGCAGGTGAGACAGCTCAGGAACTGGAGTTCGAGGCGCGCGCGCTGGCGACGGTGGACAATCTGGTCGATGCTCTTGGCTGTTTCGCCCAGACCGATGACCTTGTTGCGCCCGAGGGCCTGCGGACGGCGTTCGAACAGATCGCCACTCTCCAAGTGGAGACGATTGTCGGGCGCGCCCGAGCTGGCGTGCATGGCGCCGCCCAGATGCTCGATCAGGTGGCGGCAGAAGTCGCCGGCCATATCGCGCAGGGCAATATGTACGTCGGTGCGCGCGATCTGTTCGATCGGCTGAAACTGCGATCAACGTGGTCGGGTGCGAAAAAGCCGACCGCAAATGCGTCGGCGGCAACAGCAGAGATCGATCGTGTGATCCAGCGCATCCAGGCACTGCGTGCTAGGACGGCCGATCGCGGCTGCACCGAAGCGGAAGCCATAGCGGCCGCCGCCAAAGTCTCCGAGCTGCTCGCCCGGCATGACCTTACGCTTGACGAAGTATCGGTACGCCAATCCGACTGCGAAGGGGTGAGCGTGGCCACCGGGCGCAAGCGGCGCGCGCCGGTGGACGCCTGCACAACCTCGATCGCTGAATTCTGCGATTGCCGCGTCTGGGGCGAACAGCGTGCCGACGAAAGCTTGGGTTTTGTGTTCTTTGGCCTAAAGGCCGACGTCGAAGCCGCGCGTTTTCTGCATGACCTGATCGAAGTCACTTTCGATACGGAAAGCGAGACGTTCCGGCGTGGTGCGATCTACCAGGCATTGCGCGGAGGCGATCGCCGCACAGCGCTCAATTCATTTCAGGTCGGCCTCGCCAGCGGCATTTGCGGTAAACTCGCCGACCTTAAGGCTGCCCGCCAAGGCAGCGGAGGTCAGACCACGGGCTTCGACCTGGTCGCGGTCAAACACTCGGTGCTGGACGACGAGATCAGCCGGCTCGGCCTCCACTTTACCACCCGTACCGCGACGTCTCGCCGTTATGTGCACGGCGAGGCGTTTCACGCCGGCAAGATCGCCGGCGCACAGTTCGAGCCCGCGGCCGCGATTGGAAGTTGAGCGGAAGGTTGCAACCTTCACTCATCCGCGTTTTCTCTTGGTTTTGGCGAAACGCGCCGCGGAGCTACGCTGGCACCCATTTCCAACCTGACCCTGCCATGGCGTCGCTAATCCAATCGGCGACCTGTCCTGACGGGTCACCGCAAAACCAGTTGATGGTATCGCCCTCCTCTCGCACCCAGGCCACAACCTCACCAGCTTCGCGGGAGGAATACCGCACGACCTCGCCGGTCGGGCCATGCCAAACGACATTGGTCAGCGCCGACCAAAGGTCCAAGGCGCAGCCGCCGTCTGCTCGCACACTCTCCCCGAGCGCAGCATCGAGCTGAAGCATGAACGCCTTGCGCGGCCTACCAGTGCGTGCACTCGGGACGCCCGCAACACCCTTGCGCTCAGTGAACATCAGGACGCCTCCTGCCTCAGCTTACCAAGAACCCGCGCTGCGGCATTGCTGCCCACAGCAAGCTCGCGTGCATAGCGCAGCGCCGTCGTTGGCGAGGACCAGCGTAGCGCCAGGGCAATACCGGCGCCATCCTCACCGGCGGCGAACAGATCCTGCGTCAACCCGACCCGGAACGAGTGTGCGCTCAAGGCCTGAATGGTTTCGGCCTCCATCCCCGGCTCGAGTTCGACGTGACCCAGATCGATTGCCTCGCGCACCCGGCGGCGCAAGATGGCCACCACACCTTGGCGGGTCAGCGCCTTGTCGCCAATGTAGTGCCGCACAATGCTCTGCGCCTCTCCGACGACCGGCTTCGACAACAGATTGATGCGCCTGAACACCGGGCCTTCGGTGATCCCGCTGGCGAGCAGCCAGACCGACACCCTGCTCACGGTGTCGGGGACAACCAGGCCAAAGCCCCCTGGCCTTCCTGATCGGTCTTGGAATGGGCGATTTCAAGGCGGCCGCTCATGTCACCGACCTGCCGCAAATCGGCGACCTGGGTGCCAACCAGTTCGGACACGCGCAGGCCTGCATCGTAGGCCAGAGAAATGAGCGCCGCATCGCGCATCGACACGATGTCGCTGCCGCAAGCTGCCAGCAATGCACGGACAGTCACGCCTTCGGGCGGGGCCTGACCCTCGGCCATGACATCACCAAGTCGCAGTGGCGCCGCCTGTTGCTGGCGCTGGCGATTATTCCGGCGCATGCCCTTGAGCGTATCGCGCACCATCCCTGCCTGCGTTGGCAGGGGTTCCTTTTCGCCGAAACCGAGAATGCGGTGCATGCGCGCGATGCTGGCGATCCGTCGCGCCAGCGTTGCGGCTTTTGCAGGGGGCCGCTCTTCCGACCCCTTCTCCAGCCAGCGGAGATAATGGACGAGCGTCTCCGGAGCAGCCGGAATGGCGGTAATCCGAGGATGACGGCTCCAACACCAGCCCAGATAGCATTTGAGATCGGCGGTGATCGCCGCCTTGGTCGCCGGGGCCATCGCCGCCACCGCCGCTTCGATCGCTAGCGAATTCGCCTGGCGCGCATCGATCAAAGGCGCGTGAATGCGCAACATCAGTTCAACCGACGAGGGAAACGGCGTCTCAGTGGTCATGTCGGCACCCATGTCCAGCCATGCTTGGCAAGGTCCGCGGCAATCCAGTCAGCCACTTGGCACGTGGGACCGCTCATGTACCAATCGGTATATTCCCCCTTTTTGCGAATCTGAGCCACCACTTCACCAGCGGATCGCATGGAATAGCAGACC
>CAITEF010000554.1 GCA_903891315.1 uncultured Rhodospirillales bacterium
GACTAGTCCGGCAGCGCTGGCGCTGCGTACTGGTCGGGGACGGCGTAGTGATGGATCACCGCCCAGTCGCGCCACTGGTCGACGACGGTACCGGTGATCAGGATGCCGATACCGCCGGAGAGCGGGGTCAGCACCGCGAACCACCAAGCCCAGCGATGGATCGACTCCATCGTGGCATTGAAGCCCATCGTCCAGCGCCAGAACAACGCCGCCCGCTCGCTTGCCGTGCCACGATCCGAGATCTGATCAAGCTCGCGGTCGCCGCCGTAACGGGTCACCGAGAGGATGGTCGCGCCATGCATCGCGAACAGCAGCGCCGAGCCGTAGAGGAAGGCGATCGAGAAGCAATGGAAGGGGTTGTAGAAAAGGTTCCCGTGGAGCAGCGAGAAATTGTTGGTCCAGTCGAGATGCGGGAAAATGCCGAATGGCACCGCCTCGCTCCAACTGCCCACCAAAATCGGCCGGATGAAGCCGAGCACGAGGAACAACCAGATCGCCGAGGCAAAGGCCCAGCAGATGTGGGTGCCCATGCCCAGTTCGATCGCCCGGCGATAGGTTCTGACCCACCAGAGCAGGATCGACGTTGTGAGGAAGAAGCCGGCGATCAGCCACCAGCCACCCTCTTGAAGCGGCGGCAGGATCATCAGCCCGTATTTCGGCGGTGGCGGGTTCAGGGACAGCCAGGGGAGGTGGCAGATGAATTTCACCGGGTCCCAACCAACCGAGGCCCACATATTGAGACCGATGATCTCAAATGCAATGAAGCCGCAAAGTAGCGAGGCTATGCCAAGACCGCCAAGGTAGATCGGGCCGATCTGCGCATTGCCGAGCTTGCCGAGCAGGTAAAAGAAGAATGGCTCTCCCGTGCGCGGAAAGTTGGTCGATTCCGGTTCGACGCCCATGTCTGGTGCGGCGCGGACCTGAACTTGCGTGAAGATGTTTTGGTAGCGAAGCTGAAGCATGTCCGTTTCTCCTCACTGTCCAGGGCCGGCGTAGGGGGGCGGGGTTGAGCCGCCGGGATCCGCCAACTGCCAAAGCGGCAACCACCACTGATCCCAGGACTGGGCCCAGTAGGGGCCTGAGAGCACGATGCATAGGGCGCTGAAGGACACCGCTGTCAGGGCTAGGAAAAGACCAAGGCGATGGATGCCCAGTGGCCCGATGGAATAGCCAATAAGATCACGGAAGAAGGTGTCCTCGTGCTCGCCGGTCTTCATGACCTTGCCTTTGCCGGGGTTCGACGCAGACAGGATGAGACCGCCGTGCAACGCCAGCGCGAAGCAGGTGGTGAAGAAGAACGTGATCGCCACCATGTGAGCGGGGTTGTAATGGAAATTCCCGAATTCGTAGCCCGTGGTCGAAACCCAATCGAGGTGACTGAAGATGCCGTACGGGAACCCGTACGCCCAGGCTCCCAAGAGCACGGGACGGATCACAACCAGCGTGAAATAGGCGAAGATCGCGAAGCTGAAGGCGAAGGGCACGTGATAGCCGATGCCAAGCTTGCGACAGATCTCAACCTCGCGCAGTGCCCATGAGACGAAGGCGCCGAGGGCGCATATGGTCACGATCTGCCATAATCCTCCCGCCTTGATGGGCGCGAAGTGCAGGCCATACGATACGTCGGGCGGGTTGATAGTGACGAAGAAAGGGTTCGCGGTGTGTTGGAGCGCGGCACCGTAGACGATGAGCGCGGTCCCCAGGGTCGCAAAGAGGATCGTGGTCACGCCGAAGAAACCCACATAGAAGGGACCAACCCAAAAATCGAATAGGTCGCCTCCAATCAGGGTGCCGCCGCGGACCCGATATTTGCGTTCAAAACTCAGCAGCGCCATGGCAGTTTACTCCGGTCGGCGGCCATCTCTCGGCCTGATCCGCCCCTAGGA
>CAITEF010000555.1 GCA_903891315.1 uncultured Rhodospirillales bacterium
CAAACGGCGGAGGTGCTCCGCTCGTCCGCCCTACGTCAAGCGCGACCGTGAGGGGCTTGATTGGCCCCATTTGTCCTATATATTGTCTAAAATAGAGACATTCTTCCGGACGAAATTCAGCCCAACGAGCACTAGGCCACGGAGCTTTGCACAATGACCGACTCAATTGCCTTGGCGAGCGGCACCTTGTTCGTCACCGCCTTCATGAACGCGAGCGGCGTGGTTGATGTCGACCGCGTTGCCGACACGTTCCACATGTCCAAAACCCAACTCGCCCAGACCATCGGCCTCGGCCAAGCCGCCATCTCCAAATCGGATCGGCGCGTGGCCCCGAAGGCGCAGACACGCGTGACAGAGTTGCTGGAGATCATCGCCCGCGTGCGGGACTGGGCGGGTGGTGAGGCGCAGGCAATGGCCTGGTACCGCTCGCAGCCCATCCCCGCCCTCGACGGCCGCACGGCGGAGGCGCTGGTCAAAAGCGGCCAGGCCCATGCGGTGCGGGACTATCTCGATCACCTCGCCCTCGGCGGCTTTGCTTGAGGTTGACCAAGTGAGATTTCGCGGGCGCTGCTACCGCGCGCATGATCCGGCCTGGGCCTTCACCCCTCTCTCCGGCCAGGGGGCGGCGATCACCGGCGGGCGGTTCAACCGCAAGGGCGAGCCGACGCTCTACCTCTCGCTCGACATCATGACCTCATTCGGCGAATGCACCCAAGGCTTCACCAACCGCCTGCAACCGTTGACGATGTGCGAATACGATGTCGATGCCGACGGCATTGCCGATCTGCACGACGATTCGGGCCGCGCCGCGCACAATGTTGCGTATGCCGACCTCGCCTGCGGTTGGCTGACGTTCCAACTCGCTGGCAAGCAAGCCCCGTCCTGGCTGGTCGCGGATCGGCTGAAGGCTTCCGGCCATAACGGGATGATCGTCCCCAGCTTCGTGCCGGGCGCGGGTGCCGCCAACCTCAATCTCGTTCTGTGGCGCTGGGGACCAGAGCTGCCGCACAAGGTGGATGTCTATGATCCAAGCGGGCGGTTGCCGAAGAATCAGCTGTCGTGGAAGACTTAGCCTGTATCGGCGCCGTCATTGCGAGGAGCACAGGCGACGAAGCAATCCATCGAGACCAGAGGCGGAATTTCGATGGATTGCTTCATCGTTCCTTCTCGCAATGACGGGTATAGGGAGGCGTAGGGTGGGACGGCCTGCCACCCCACCATTTGGCAGCGCGTGATATGGTGGGGTACCGAAACCGCATCCCACGGTTCATCTCATCAAGCGCCGCTTCCATCGCCACCAGCGCCCCCGCGTGATCATCCACAATATCAAGCGGCATCCCAGCCTCCCAGGAACATCCAAAACCACAAGCACGAGACTCAACACCGTCACCAGCCTCCATCACCACCCCCCCGAGGTTGCGCCAACCCGAACTTTCTGGTCTTTCTCCGCCACTCGGCCCCTCCCACGATATCGAGAGGCCCAAAGACCGGAGCCGCTGCCGCCTGATGATGTATTTCAGCCGTCTGAAGACCGCGATCGTGCTGGGGATCTGCGTCCTTGGTGCCTTGCTCTGCCTGCCCAACGCGCTCACCGCGCCGGTAAGCTGGCTGCCGTGGAACAAGATCCATCTGGGACTCGATCTGCGCGGCGGCTCCTATCTGCTGCTCGAAGTCGACATGACCACCGTGGTGCGCGAACGGCTCGACAGCCTCGCCGATGCCTCGCGCACCGCGCTGCGCACCGCCAAGGTCGATCGCTACGTCGTCACGCCGCAGCCGGATCAGAACCGCGTCCTCATCAAGCTCGGCGATGCCAGCCAGATCGCCG
>CAITEF010000556.1 GCA_903891315.1 uncultured Rhodospirillales bacterium
CCGTGGCGTTGCTGCCAAGCGCGGTCGCGTTGGTGCCGGTCGCAGTTGCCTGCGCGCCGATTGCGTTGGCCTGGTTGCCGGTCGCCGTGGCGTAGTTGCCGTTGGCCAGCGCGTTAGAGCCGCCAGCAAACGCGTTCGAGCCGTTGGCGTTCGCGTCGTAGCCGGTCGCGGTGGCGAAATAGCCGAGCGCGTTGGACTGCGCACCAGCCGCCGTCGCGTTGCTGCCAAGCGCGTTCGCGTTGGTGCCGGTCGCCGTTGCCTGCGCGCCAATCGCGTTGGCTTGGTTGCCGGTCGCTGTTGCGTAGCTACCGTTGGCCAGCGCGTTCGAGCCGCCTGCGAAGGCGTTCGAGCCGTTCGCGGTGGCCAGATTGCCGGTGGCCGTGGCGTAGTTGCCATTGGCCAGCGCGCTGGAGCCGCCCGCGAAGGCGTTCGAGCCGCTCGCGTTGGCCAGATTGCCGACAGCGCCTGCCGAGTCACCAGTGGCAACAGAGTTCACACCATAGGACACGGCGTTCGCACCGGTCGCTGCGGCGTTTGCACCCCCGGCGGTCGCAAACGTACCATTTGCTTTGGCTGCCACGCCAATCGCCGCGGCAGCGGCACCGTTTGCATTGGCAGACGCGCCGGTCGCCGTGGCGAAAGTGCCGTTCGCCAATGCCTGAGCACCAGTCGCCGAAGCACTGTCGCCCGTGGCATTCGAGAACGCGCCCGTCGCGGTCGCGTTGGCACCGTTCGCAATAGCATTCTGACCAGAAGCGTCAGCCGACGCGCCATTGGCATGGGCCGAGTTGCCAACAGCAATGGCGCTTTCACCATTCGCGTTGGAGGAGGCCCCCGTCGCCACAGCCGAGTTGCCGAGTGCGTTGGCGTTCAAGCCGGTCGCGGTTGCGTTGACACCGAACGCCTTCGCGCCGGAGCCGCTCGCGGTGGCGTAGTTGCCCTGAGCGTTCGAATAGGCACCGGTTGCCGTCGCGGCATAGCCAATCGAATTGGCGTTCAGCCCGGTGGCCGTCGCAGAGTAGCCAGTGGCCTGCGTGCCAGCACCGGTCGCAGTGGCAAAGTTGCCATTGGCCGTGGAATTGTAGCCCGCCGCGGTGGCGTTCGCGCCAAAGGCATTGGCGTTAAAGCCGGTTGCGGTCGCATTCACGCCGCTTGCCTTGGACGAGTTGCCGGTCGCCGTCGCGGAGTCGCCGTTGGCGGTTGCGTTGGTGCCAGTGGCCGTTGCCTGCCCGCCAATCGCGTTGGCTTGGTTGCCCGTCGCGGTTGCGTAGGCGCCGTTGGCCAGCGCGCTGGAGCCGCCAGCAAAGGCGTTCGAGCCGTTCGCGTTCGCGTTGTAACCCGTCGCGGTGGCGAAATTGCCGAGCGCGTTGGAAGACGCACCGTCCGCCGTGGCGTTGCTGCCATTGGCCGTCGCATTGGTGCCGGTCGCCGTCGCCTGCGCACCGATTGCATTGGCTTGGTTGCCATCAGCCGTCGCGTAGTTGCCGTTGGCCAGCGCGTTGGCGCCGGAAGCAATCGCGTTGGAGCCGTTCGCGTTGGCAGAATAACCCGTCGCCGTGGCGAACGCGCCGGTCGCCTTCGAGGAAACGCCGTCTGCCGTGGCGTTGCTGCCATTGGCCGTCGCATTAGTGCCTGTGGCCGTTGCCTGCCCGCCAATCGCGTTGGCTTGGTTACCCGTCGCGGTGGCGTAGTTGCCGTTGGCAAGAGCGCTCGTGCCTGCCGAGAAAGCGTTCGTGCCGTTCGCGGTGGCACCCGCGCCGATGGCGACGCCGTTGGTGGAGTTGTTGGTGACCGTCGCTCCCGCACCGATGGCGAGGCCGGCCGCAGAACCGGTTCCAACGGTCGCTCCCGGACCAATCGCGATGGAGTCGGCACCGCCGTTGCTGACGCCAAAATCCACCGCATATTGCGCTTGAGCGGGCGAGACAAAGCCCAGCGTGCCGATGCCCATCGCGGCCAGCACCGAGGCAATCGCCGCTCCCGAGCCGATCGAGCCGAGGCTGCGCTTCTCGCCCATGCCGACCACGCGGAAGGCGCGGCGGAAAATATCATTGATCCGGCGGCGCTGTGCGCGGCTCAGATTGGCCAAACCGGAGATCGCGAAGTGCATTTGGGCAGCAAGCCCCTTCGGCATCGCAAGCTTCTTTTGGTCACGCATAACGTCTCTCCCGGGTTCCACGGCTCGGAGACGTTACATTACCCAACGTTCTGCGCAAGCCTGTAAAGCGCTACCACGTCAAACGACATGACGTTTTCTTGAGCGGAAGCAACGAGTTTCCGCGCAAAACCGCTGTTTTTGCGGCCTAATGCGAATGAAAAAATGTTGATGACAGTTTCGTCAACCGCACCGCCAACGACCCTTTCCGGGCAAGGCGTGTAACCTGTGTCGCCCCGTCTGGTATAAGGATCAGATCGGGAGCGCAGCCTTGGACAGTGAGTCTGACATCAGCCGGACTGCGCGCGGTGACCATCTCGCCTTCGGGCGAATCGTCGCCGCACATCAGTCGCCACTCTTCGCCTATCTCGGTCGGATGGGGCTTGACCGGGCGACTGCCGAGGACATCGCGCAGGAGGCGTTGCTGCGGGTCTGGCGCAATGCCGGGCAGTTCAATCCGCGCCTTGCCCGTCTGACCACCTGGATCCTGACCATCGCGCGCAACCTTGCGCTGACCCATCTGGCGCGTCCGCGTCCAGGCCAAACCGTGTCCGACGACGCGCTGGCAGAGCTGCCCTCCGGCGACGCCGCCGCCGATGAGGGAATGATGGCGCGAGAACGCCTGGCACGGCTTCGGGCGGCGCTCACCCAGCTTCCCGCCGCCGACCGGCTTCTGTTGGCGGCGAGCTACACCAGCGATCTCAGCCTCGCCGACATCGCCCGCATCGAGGGCTGCACGCAGGGTGCCGCCAAGGTTCGCCTGCACCGGGCGCGGGCACGGCTGCGCACATTGATGGAGACCGATGATGTCTGACCCGCTCAAGTCCTGGTTCGACGCAGCCGCCCTCACCCCCCCGCCCGATTTCGCCACCCGCATCGTCGCGCAGGCGCGCGAGATCCAGCAGCCGAGACCGATGCCGCCAGCCTTGCGCCCCTGGCAGTGGCTCTCGCTCGGGGCAGGAGCCGGGCTGGGATCGCTGGCGCTGGCGCAGTTCGTTTTCTTCGCCTTCCTCACTGCCGGTGCGCAGTGAGCCGACATCATTCTTTTCCTGAGGAGACATCGATGACTGTCGATATCCAACCGCGTCGCCCGCTGATCGCCGCCCTGCTCTCGCTCTCGCTGCCCGGCCTCGGACAGCTCTACAATGGCGAGATCAATCGCGGGCTGTGGCTGTTTCTCGCCTTCGTGCTGACCGGCAGCCCGGCGGCAACCGTGGCCGCGCTGTACGTGCCCTCCGGCCTGACGTTGCCGCTGCTGGTTCTGGCGGTGCTGGCCACACTCGCCCTCTGGATCGGCGGTGTGGTGCAGGCGTGGCAGCGCGCGCGCGGCCTCCAGGTCTACACGCGGGCAGGCTGGCAGGTGAGCGGGCTTTACGCCCTGCTGCTGCTTGCGGGCACGGTGTTGATCGTGACGCTGTCGATCAACACGATGCGCGACCACATGGTGCAGTCCTTCTCGATCCCGTCCGCCAGCATGCAGCCTGGCATTCTGCCCGGCGACATCCTGTTCGCCGACAAGCGCTACAACTGCCCAGACTGCAAACAGGCGGTGGCCGTCGGCGATATCGGCATCTTCGTCTATCCGAACAATCGCACGCAGTATTACATCAAGCGCGTCATCGGCCTATCCGGCGATCATGTGAGCCTGCACGGCCATGTGTTGCAGGTGAACGGCAAGAGCCTGACGGCCAGCGAGCGGGCGAGCGGTGAGAGTGTGATCGTCAGCGAGCGCTCCGGCGACCATCAATGGGAGGTCCAATGGGGCGTGGGCACAGTTGCCGCCGATGTCGACATCACGGTGCCGCCCGGGCAAATCTTTATGCTCGGCGACAACCGCGATCTGAGCACCGATTCGCGCCAATTCGGCACCATCCCGCTCTCCGATCTGGTCGGCAAGGCCCGCCAGATCTGGTTCTCACGCGGTAAGGACGGGGTGCGGTGGGGGCGGTTGGGGCTGGTGTTGCGCTGATACAAGCGAGTGTCGACTGAACCAGAAATTCGATCCAACGAATTTCTGGTTCACGACACTAGACTGCAAATGGTTGAAATTAAGTCACGTTCTGCCCGCACCGACCCGTCACCCTGACGCTTCGCTCAGGGTGACGAATTGGCAACATCAGGCAATCACGCGCTAAAGGCGTTGGGCGATGTCCAGCGCCATTCGGATCAGGTTCTGGTTGGCCTCTGGCGTGCGGAATGCCGAATGCGCCGACAGCGTCACGTTCTCCAGCGTGGTGAGTGCGTGACCGGCGGGCAGCGGCTCGACGTTGAACACATCCAGCGCCGCGTGGCCGATATGGCCGGATCGCAACGCCGCGATCATCGCCGCCTCGTCGATCACCGCCCCGCGCGCGGTGTTGACCAGCAAAACGCCCGGCCGCAATTGCGCGATCCGCTCGGCCGAGAGAAACCCGCGAGTCTCGTCGTTGAGCAGCAAATGCACGCTGACCACGTGGCTCTCGGCCAGGAGGGTCTCCAGCGACACGAACTCCACCCCCGGATAGGATTTCGGCGAGCGATTCCACGCGATCACCCGCATCCCGCTGCCGAGTGAGATTCGTGCCACCTCGGCGGCAATCCCGCCGAAGCCGATCAGGCCGAGCGTCTTGCCGGTGAGCTGTATGCCGTCACTGCGCAGCCAGTTCCCCGCCCGCATGCCGCGATCCATCCGCGCCACCCCGCGTGACGCCGCCCACATCAGAGCGATGGCGTGCTCGGCAACGGCGGTATCGCCATAGCCTTTGATGATGTGGGTGGTGATGCCGAGCTCGGCCAATTCCTCCGGGTTCATGTAGCTGCGCGCGCCGGTGCCCAGGAAAATGACGTGTTTCAACTGGCGACAAAGCGCCAGCGTTGCGGTGGGCAATGTGGTGTGGTCGTCGAGGATGAAGTCGTAGCCTTGAAACAGGTCAGCGAGCGTGGACTGGTCAATATCCTCCTGCAGGTTGACGGCCACCGGCTTGTCGTCGGGACGGACCACCTGATGAAAAACATCCGCCAATGTCCGGTTGGCGTCGAGAAACAAACCCTGCATGCGTGCCTCCTGGCTGTAACGCCAGACTGGGACAGCGGTCTGAACCTGACAACACCCAAGCGGCTTTTGAGAGGGTCTCCCTCGCCGGTTTTGCGCGAAACCTTTAATATCGCTGCAACATCAAGGCTGCTAAGGTTGTCAAAACGGTGGAGGAAAACCCATGTCGACGGCCATGATTATCGTGGTGATAATTCTGCTTGGGCTGACGGTCGTGTTCATTCACGACAAGACGCAACGACAGCACACGATTCTGCGGAACTACCCGGTGATCGGGCATTTTCGCTACATTGCGACCGCGGCGGGTGCCTATATGCGGCAGTACCACTACCTGCCGGACTGGGCGGAACGGCCATTCAATCGATTGGATCGCAACTGGGTCAACCGATCCTCACGCGGGCTGTCCAATCTGATCAGCTTCGGCAGCGAGACCTCGCCCACTTTTGCGTTCCGCAACGCGCCCTTCCCGGTGTTGGATGAAGAGAAGCACGGCTATCAGGGCAAGGTGATCGGCATCGCGGAAGGGCCGGGGCATTCGAAGCCCTATATGCCGAAGAGCTTCTTCAACATCTCCGGCATGAGCTACGGCGCGTTGTCGCACGCCGCTGTCACCTCGCTGTCGCGTGGTGCCAAGATGGCCGGGATCTGGATGGCGACCGGTGAGGGCGGTTTGTCGCGCTATCATCTCGAAGGCGGTGCTGATTTGATCATGCAGATCGGCACAGCGAAATATGGCGTGCGCAACGAGGACGGCACGCTGTCGGAAGACCGGCTGCGCACCATCGCCGCCTATGAACAGGTGCGGATGTTCGAGGTCAAGCTGGCCCAGGGCGCCAAGCCCGGCAAGGGCGGGATTTTGCCGGGGAACAAGGTGACTCCGGAGATCGCCCGCATTCGCGGCATTCCAGTCGGCAAGCCCAGTATCAGCCCGAACCGCCATCTCGACATCGGCAACATCAAGGAACTCGGCGAATTCGTGAACCGGGTGCGGACCGTCACCGGCAAGCCGGTTGGCGTGAAGACCGTCGCCGGTCAGCCGAAATTCTTCGATGACTGGATGCATGATTGCGTGCAGCACCCCGAGCATTGCCCGGACTATATCCAGATCGATGGCGGCGAGGGTGGCTCGGGCGCGGCCCCTGCGGCGCTGGCCGAATATGTCGGGTTGCCGATTGCCGAGGCGCTCCCGCTGCTGGTGGAGGCGCGGGATCGTCACGGGCTGAAAGATCGGATCCGCATCTTCGCCTCTGGCAAGCTGATCACGCCGGACAAAGTGGCATGGGCGCTGTGCATGGGGGCGGATTTCGCCGTCTCGGCACGCGGGTTCATGTTCGCGCTGGGCTGCATCCAGTCGCTGAAATGCAGCTCGGGCAACTGCCCGACCGGGGTCACGTCCTCCGATGTGCGGCTGATCAAGGGTCATGATTCCACCGACAAGGCGCAACGGGTGATGCGCTATGCCAAGCGGGTGCATGAAGAGGTCGAGATCATCGCGCATTCCTGTGGCGCCGCCGACCCGACGGAGTTGGAGCCGCATCATGTCACGATGATCAAGTCTGGCGTGAACGACATGCGGGCGCCGAGCACCTGACTCTTTGATCGCGATGAGACGTGCCTCGCAGAAATTGCTATGATGCGGGGCATGAGATTTGCCGTCATTCTCCTGGGGTTGGCGTGGGCAGTGGCTGCCCACGCCGACAAACCGCCACCGTTGCCCGACACCTCGGCACCGTCGGGGAAGCCGCCGCCGCTTGGGGCGCTTCCCCCGCTGCGCAGCCCCGCCGCCCCTGAAGGGCAGGCCAACGCCACGGGTTCGGGGTTCGCGGTCACCGATGGCGGGGTGATGACGGCCAATCATGTCGTCGATGGCTGCCGCAGGCTTGCGGTGCGTAACGCGAGCGGCCAGCGCGTCACCGCCGCCGTGGTGGCCACCGACCCGCGTCGCGATGTGGCGCTGCTGCGCGTCCCGCCCGGTTTCGCCCCGCCACTCACCTTCCGCGATGGCCCCGCCGTCCAGATCGGCGAGAGCGTGGTGACGTATGGCTTCCCGCTCTCCGGCCTGCTCACGTCGGGCCCGACGCTGACGACGGGCAATATTTCGGCACTGTCTGGCCTGCGCGACAACCGGATGGATTTTCAGATCTCGGCCCCGGTCCAACCCGGCAATTCGGGCGGGCCGCTGCTGGATGCGCAGGGTCACGTGATCGGCGTGGTGGTCTCCAAACTCAACGCCGCCCAGGTGGCGAAGCTGACCGGCGGCGACATTCCGCAGAACGTCAATTTCGCCATCAAGGGCAATGAGGCCGCTGCCTTCCTGGTCGCGCACAACGTTCCGGTGCCGCACGCGCCGAGTGACAGGCCGGAATTGAAACCGCAACAGATCGGCGAATTGGTGAATGCGGGAATCGTATTCATTCAGTGCTATCGCTGAGACATGTATCGCGCCCCCCAGATTGCCCCGGACCAGCGTCGCGGCTACGTGCAGGCCGAGGCCCCCGCCTATGCGCGCCCCTCGCACGAGGTGGAGCCGGAGGAGGGATATTGGGAGGAGGACGATGAACTCACCCCACCGCCGCCGCCCGGCCCACCGCCGCGCCCGCGTCGCAGGCGCTCGCTGTTTGGCCGATTGTTCCGCTGGGGCCTGATCCTCGCCATTTGGGGTGTTTTCGCGGTCGTCGGCATGCTGGTCTATTTCGCCTCCGACCTGCCCCGCCCGGAAGCAGCCCTCGACGCCGCCCGCCGACCCTCGCTGACGCTGACCGACATCGCCGGCCGGACAATCGCCACCTATGGCGACGTGGTGGGCGAGCCGATGCGGCTGTCCGATCTGCCCAAGTGGCTGCCGGATGCGGCGGTCTCGGTGGAGGATCGGCGGTTCTGGACCCATTTCGGCATCGACCCGCGCGGCATCGCACGCGCCGTGCTGGTCAATTTCACCCGCGGCAAGGTCTCGCAGGGCGGCTCGACGATCACCCAGCAGGTGGCGAAGAACCTGTTCCTGACCAATGC
>CAITEF010000557.1 GCA_903891315.1 uncultured Rhodospirillales bacterium
CCGTCATCGTGAGCGAAGCGTAGCGATCCAGGAGCCATAGAGCCGGATATTCGACTTCTGGATCCTGACACTACGCTCAGGATGACCGAGTGATGCGGGACGCGAATGAGCAGATTCCGCACTATGGCAAAAATCAGGCAAAATGAGGCGGTTTTGCCTTGGTGCTTTACATCACTTTAACGCCGTCGAGACGATCCGGTGATGCTGGATGGGCTCTACAGGACAGCAAGTGATGGAGATGCCGCCATGTATTTTCGACCGAACTGTCATTGCAGGATGCCGAACGGCCCATATGCCTGGCTGGACGATCCGCTGATCCGCGACATGATGGCAAGCGACGGCGTGACAGAGACCGAGATGGTGGTTCTGCTCAACAGCATCGCCGAGCGACGTCAGCAATTCTCCGCAGCTCCGCGCTCAACCCGCCACGATTTCGGTGGCGAGGTTCAGACGGGTGAATAGGTCGATCAGCACCAGATTGACGTTGAACTTGAACGCGTCGCCCGCCATCACTGTCTCCAGCGCCTGGCGCATTGGCCAGAGCTCGAAGCTCTCAACCTCGCCGTCTGCCGCCAGCGGGACAAAATTCTCCGGCAGTTCGAGGTCATAGCAATGCAGCAGATCACGCCGCAGCCCTTCAGGGCGGAGCATCGTGTAGCTGATCACCGAACGCGCCACTGCACGTGACGCCAATTCCGGCGGGATCGCGGCTTCCTCTTCGGCTTCTTTGATCAGCGTCTCCATCGCCGTCATCCCGGCCGAGACGCCACCGGCGACGATGTGGTCAAGCTTGCCAGGATCAAGCGGCTTGTCCGCCGCCCGGCGCGCCACCCACAGATGAAGACCGTCGCGCTTGCGGACCAGCCCGTTGACATGCACGCCCACCGCCGCGATGCCGAAAGCGGGCAATGCGCCGCGGTCGATGGTGGTGATCGCGGGCCCGTCCGGCGTGGCCCGCACATCGAACGCCTCGCGGCGATACCGGTAGAACCCGCGAAACGCGATGGTGCGGGCGATGTCAGGCAAGGTCGCGGCAAGCGCGGCGTTGAGCACCACCGCATCGCCATGCTGTGCGATACCCTCGAAGCCATGCAATTCAGGCAGAATGCGCGGGTCGATCCAGCCAACCTGTTCGGACCCAATCAGAAAGCGATGTCGCCCGGCGGGCAAGCTGACGTTGTTGCACAGGTCGATGTGGTGTTGCAGTGCGGGGTGCATGATCTCTTCATCGTGTCGGTCGCGCCGGAGTGCTGCAACCCACGAATGCATGTTGGCAGGAAGGCGCGCTTTGCAATCGGCTGGCGCGATGCCACATCTACGATATGAGATCATCCCCGCCCGCTGCTTCCAGCCCGCTCGACCGTCCGGCCTGGAAGACGATTCGTGACCTGCTGCCCTATCTTTGGCCAAAAGGTGACACGGGCGCGCGCATCCGCGTCACGCTGGCTGCGATTTGCCTGGTGTTGGCGAAATTCGCCAACGTGTATGTGCCCATCGTCTACGGCAAGGCCGTCGATGCGCTCGGTGGTGCCCCCGCGGCGATCGTCATTCCGATTGGGCTGATCGGCGGCTACGGCCTGCTGCGCATCGCCTCGTCTGGGTTCGGCGAGTTGCGCGACGCGATCTTCGCCGCCGTCCAGCAGGGCGTGGTGCGCAAGGCGGGCATGCAGAGCTTCCAGCATATGCACCGGCTGTCACTGCGCTTTCACCTGGACCGCCAGACCGGCGGCCTGTCGCGCAGCCTGGAGCGCGGCACGGCGGGCATCGAGCAGGTGCTGCGTCTGGCGGTGTTCAACATTCTGCCGACGCTGTTCGAAGTGCTCCTGGTCACCGCGATCTTGTGGAACATGTTCGATTGGCGCTTCGCCGCCGTCACCTTCACCGCAGTGGCGCTGTATCTGTTCTTCACCGCCGGTTTCACCAATTGGCGGCTGAAATACCGCCGCGCGATGAACGAGACCGACAGCGACGCGCGCACCAAGGCGTTGGACTCGCTGCTCAACTACGAGACCGTCAAATATTTCGGCAACGAGGCGCACGAAGCCTCCCGCTATGACCGCGCGCTTGCCCGCTATCAGCGCGCGGCGGTGAAGAGCCAAGTGACGCTGAACATGCTCAACATGGGCCAGGCAGCGATCATTGCCGTGGGCCTTGCCATCGTCATGCTGATGGCAGCCCAAGGCGTGCAGGACGGCACGATGAGCGTCGGCAAATTCGTGCTGGTGAACACCTATCTGATCCAGCTCTACCAGCCGCTCAATTTCATCGGCTTCGTCTATCGGGAGATCAAGCAGGGGCTGGTGGACATGGAATACATGTTCCGCCTGCTCAACACCGATGCCGAGATCAAGGACCGTGCGGATGCCGTCGAGTTGCCGCAGACGCAAGAAGCGGCCGAGGTGGTGTTCGACAATGTGGTGTTCGGCTATCGGCCAGAGCGCACGATTTTGCACGGCGTCTCCTTCACCGTGAAGCCTGGCGAGACGCTGGCCGTGGTGGGGCCGACCGGGGCGGGCAAAAGCACGATCTCACGGTTGCTGTTCCGCTTCTATGACGTGGGCGCGGGCAGTGTGCGGATTGATGGGCTGGATGTGCGCGACATCACCCAGACCTCGCTGCGCGCCAATATCGGCGTGGTGCCGCAGGACACCGTGCTGTTCAACGACACCATCCACTACAACATCGCCTATGGCCGCCCAGGGGCGACCGAGGACGAGGTGATCGAGGCGGCCAAGCTCGCCCAGGTGCATGATTTCGTCCTGCGCCTGCCCGATGGCTACAACACCAAGGTGGGCGAACGCGGCCTGAAACTCTCTGGTGGTGAGAAGCAACGCGTGGCGATTGCCCGCACGATCCTCAAGAACCCACGCGTGCTGATCCTCGACGAGGCGACGAGCGCGCTCGACACCGCGACCGAGGTGGAAATCCAATCCGCCTTGCGCAGCCTGTCGCGCAACCGCACGACGCTGACGATTGCACACCGGCTTTCCACCGTGGTGGACGCCGATCAGATCATCGTCCTCGATCAGGGGGTTGTGGTGGAGCGCGGGACGCATCACGAACTGCTGGCCCAGGGCGGTGTCTATGCCCGGATGTGGGCGTTGCAGGCCGAACAGAACGATTTGCAGGCTGCTGCCTGAGCTTTACGAAAGAACGGAACCGATGTCCGACCACGAAGAAGACCTCTCCGGCGCCCCCGCCGATCTCAGCCATGCAGGCGCCGTGGTGGACAAGGCCATCGAGTTCATGGTGGGCCAGAACATCTCCTCGATCGCAGTGGCCTCAGCGCTGCTGGGCGGGGCTCTGGGAATGCTGACGCGGGCGATGGATGACGAGTCGATCATCCGGATTCTGCAGAGTGCCATTTCCAGTGTGCAAAATGGTGAGTTCCGCAGCGAGCCTGAGGGCCATGAAGGGCATAATCATTAGGCCTGACATGTCCGCCATCCTCTATTCGTATTGACGCGGCGGAGGGATTTGGACATAATCCGCCCCTGCCAATTTTTCCCGGTGCGCCAATGTGCGTGCATCGGTGGTTGATCAAGGAAGTTTCTCGATGTCTCGCCGCTGCGAAATCACGGGCAAGGGTGTGCTCTCTGGCAACAATGTCAGCCACGCCAACAACAAGACCCGTCGTCGGTTCCTGCCGAATATTCAGGTCTCCTCGATGCTGTCCGACATTCTCAACAGCACCGTGACGATGCGCCTGTCGACGCGCGGCATCCGCACGGTTGAGCACAATGGCGGCATCGACGCTTATCTGCTGACCACGCCGAACACCAAGCTCACCGAGGAAGCGCGCATCGTGAAGCGCCGCATTCTGAAGGCCCAGGCCAAGCAGGTCGCCAAGACCGCTTGATTTCGGCTGTAAGCGCGAATCGAAAACGGACGCCTGAGGGCGTCCGTTTTTGTTTGTGGCTCATAATCCACGCATCACCCCGTCATCGTGAGCGAAGCGTCGCGATCCAGGTGTCATAGAGCCGTCTCTACGGCGTCTGGATCGCGACGCTTCACTCACGATGACGGTTTGTACGCGGTCTTACAGCGAGACCTTCAACTTCGCGCCCACCTCTCCGATGACGCCCTTGCGGAACATCATCACGCAGGCAACGAAAATCACGCCCTGCGTCACCGTCACCCATGAGCCGAACGGGGCGAGGTAGAATTCCAGCGTGTTGACGATCACCGCCCCGATCACCGGCCCGAAAATCGTCCCCAATCCGCCAAGCAGCGTCGTCAGCACGATTTCACCGGACGACTGCCAGGTCACATCGGTCAGCGTCGCAATGCCGAACACCAGCGACTTCATCCCGCCCGCCGCACCCGCGATGAAGCAGGACAGCACGAAGGCGACAAGCTTGTACTGGTCCACCCGATAGCCCAGCGAAATCGCCCGCGGCTCGTTCTCGCGGATCGCCTTGAGCACTTGGCCGAACGGCGAGTGGATGATGCGGAAAATGCCGAGAAAGCCGATTAGGAACACGCCGGCGACCATCCAATAGATCGCC
>CAITEF010000558.1 GCA_903891315.1 uncultured Rhodospirillales bacterium
CCAGCTTGTGGCGCAGCAGGCTCTTCGGCGTCATCAGCACCAGCGGCTTGCGGAAATTCCGTTTCAGTTGTCGGCGCAGCGCATGGAAGTAGTTGGCGGGCGTGGTGATGTTGGCCACCACCATGTTGCGCTCGGCGCAAAGCTGCAGGTAGCGCTCCAGGCGCGACGAGGAATGCTCCGGCCCCTGGCCCTCGTAGCCGTGCGGCAGCAGCATCACCAGGCCCGACATGCGCAGCCACTTGGTTTCGCCGCTGGCGATGAACTGGTCGATGATGACCTGCGCGCCGTTGGCGAAGTCGCCGAACTGCGCTTCCCACAGCACCAGCGAGTGTGGGTCGGCCAGCGTGTAGCCGTATTCGAAGCCGAGCACGCCGCCTTCGGAGAGCAGCGAGTTGTAAATCTCGATCTTGGCCTGTGCGGGCGCGATGTTGTTGAGCGGCACGTATTCGTTCTGGTTGGTCTGGTCCACCAGCACCGCATGGCGCTGGCTGAAGGTGCCGCGCTGGCAATCCTCGCCCGAAAGCCGCACGCGGGTTCCCTCCAGCAGCAGCGTGCCGAAGGCCAGTGCCTCGCCGGTGGCCCAGTCGATGCCCTGGCCGCTTTCCACCATCGCCCGCTTGGCCTCGAGCTGACGGACGATCTTCGCGTTGAGGTCGAAGCCCTCGGGCACGCGGGCCAGCGCCAGCCCGACCTGGCGCAACGCCTCCGGCTCCACTGCGGTGGCGCCCTCGTGCCATTCCGCCGTCGGATCGGGCGTGGACAGGCCGGCCCAGTGGCCTTCGAACCAGTCGGCCTTGTTCGGCTTGAAGGACGCCGCGGCCTGGTAGGCATCCTCCAGCTTGCCGGCAAAGCCGTCCCACATCGCCTCGACCTCCTCGGCCGAGAGCACGCCTTCGCCGACCAGCCGCTCGGCATACAGCGCCCGCGTGGTCTTGCGCTGTTGGATGGCGCGATACATCAGCGGCTGGGTGAACGCCGGCTCGTCGGCCTCGTTGTGGCCGTGCCGGCGGTAGCAGACGATGTCCAGCACGACATCGCAGCCGAAGGTCATGCGGAACTCGGCCGCCATCTCGGCGCACCACACCACCGCCTCGGGGTCGTCGCCGTTGACGTGCAGGATCGGCGACTGGATCGACTTGGCGACGTCGGTGCAGTACAGGCCGGAATAGGCATGCGCAGGCACCGTGGTGAAACCGATCTGGTTGTTCACCACCACATGCACCGTGCCGCCGGTGCGGTAGCCGATCAACTGGCTCATCGCCAGCGTCTCGTAGACCAGCCCCTGGCCGGCGAACGCGGCGTCGCCGTGCATCAGGATGCCCATGACCGAATGCCGCCCGCGGGTGTCGCCGGCGAAATCCTGGCGGGCCCGCACCTTGCCCGCGACCACCGGGTCCACCGCTTCCAGGTGCGACGGGTTCGGCTGCAGCGACAGGTGCACGTTATGCCCGGCGATCTCGAGGTCGGTGGAGGTGCCGAGGTGGTACTTCACGTCGCCCGAACCCTGCACGTCGTCGGGCTTGAAGCTGGTGCCGCTGAATTCGCTGAACAGCGCGACGAACGGCTTCTTCACCACGTTCACCAGCGTGTTCAGCCGGCCGCGATGCGGCATGCCGATGTCGATCTCGTTGACGCCGCCGCGCGCCGCCACCTCGATGATGGCCTGCATCGCCGGGATGGTAACCTCCGCCCCCTCCAGGCCGAACCGCTTGGTGCCCACGTAGCGTTTCTGGCAGAACGCCTCGAGGCCCTCCGCCTCGGTGAGATCGCTGAGGATGCGCCGCTTGCCCGCGGCCTGGAAATACGTGCGCCAGGGCGCGCCTTCCACCCGGCGCTGGATCCAGGCCTTCTGGTCGGGGTCCTGGATGTGCATGAACTCGACGCCCACCGGGCCGCAATAGCTCTCGCGCAGCACGCCGAGCATCTGCCGCGCGGTGGCAACCTCCAGGCCGAGCACGTTGTCGATGAAGATCGGCCGGTCCATGTCGGCGGGGCCGAAGCCGTAGGTGGCCGGGTCGAGTTCGGGATGCGGGGCGGGCAGTTGCAGGCCGAGCGGGTCGAGCTTGGCTTCCAGGTGGCCGCGCACGCGGTAGGTGCGGATCATCATCAGCGCGCGCAGGCTGTCCTTGGTGGCGGCGCGCACCTGCTCGGGGCTGGAGGGCGCGCCCTCGGGGGCGGTGCGCGCCGGCCCGGGTTCGTCGGAAACCCAGGTGCGCGGCGCCCAGGACGCGCCGGAGGCATCGGTCAGCACCGAGCGGGCCTCGTCGTTCAGGGCGGCGAACAACTCCGCGAAGCCGGGATCGACCGCGTGCGGAGCGGCCACCCAGCGGGCGTACAGGTCGGCGATGAAGGCCGCGTTGGCACCGTTGAAGGCGGTGGCGAGAAGGTCGACGCCTGCCATGCTATTCCCCTCGGTTCGTTCCTGCCCGCCGGGGCAGCGGCGGGCGGCGGCAGGTTCAGCCGCGCAACGCCTTCAACATGGTGCTGCCGAGCGCGGCCGGGCTCTCCGCCACGTGAATGCCAGCCTTGCGCAGCGCCTCGAACTTGGCCGCGGCGGTGTCGCGCCCGCCGCTGATCACCGCGCCGGCATGGCCCATGCGCCGACCCGGCGGGGCGGTCGCGCCGGCGATGAAGCCCACGGTCGGCTTCTTCACCGGGTGGGCGGCGATGAACTCGGCGACGTCGATCTCGCTCTGTCCGCCGATCTCGCCGATCATGATGATCGCCTCGGTCTGCGGGTCGGCCAGGAACATCTCCAGCACTTCGATGAAGTCGGTGCCCTTCACCGGGTCGCCGCCGATGCCCACGCAGGTCGACTGGCCGAGCCCGGCGGCGGTGGTCTGCGCCACCGCCTCGTAGGTCAGCGTGCCGGAGCGCGAGACGATGCCGACCTTGCCGCGACGATGGATATGGCCCGGCATGATGCCGATCTTGCACTCATCCGGCGTGATCACGCCCGGGCAGTTCGGCCCGATCAGGCGCGACTTGCTGCCAGTGAGCGCACGCTTGACGCGCACCATGTCGAGCACCGGAATGCCCTCGGTGATGCAGACGATCAGCGGCAATTCGGCATCGATGGCTTCCAGGATCGCATCGGCGGCGAATGGCGGCGGCACGTAGATCGCGGTGGCATTGGCCCCCGTGGCGTGGACGCATTCGGCGACGGTGTCGAACACCGGCAAGTTGAGGTGAAGCGAGCCACCCTTGCCCGGTGTCACGCCACCGACAACCTTGGTGCCGTAGGCAATCGCCTGTTCAGAGTGGAACGTGCCCTGTGCGCCGGTAAAACCCTGCGTCAGGACTTTGGTGTTGCGGTCAACGAGAACGGCCATGTTATGCGGCCTCCTTCACAGCCTTGACCACTTTTTCAGCGGCGTCGGCAAGGTTATCGGCCGAGATGATCGGCAGGCCGGATTTCGCCATGATCTCTTTGCCAAGTGCCACATTGGTGCCTTCGAGGCGAACCACCAGCGGCACGTTGAGCGAGACTTCGCGGGCAGCGGCGACAACGCCCTCGGCGATCACATCACAACGCATGATGCCGCCGAAGATGTTGACCAGAATGCCTTCGACGTTCGGATCGGACAGAATGATCTTGAACGCCGCCGTCACACGCTCCTTGGTGGCTCCACCGCCAACATCGAGGAAGTTGGCAGGGCTGGAGCCATACAGCTTGATGATGTCCATCGTGGCCATCGCCAGGCCCGCGCCGTTGACCATACAGCCAATGACGCCGTCCAGCGCCACGTAGTTCAGCTCATACTTGGCCGCTTCGAGTTCCTTGGCGTCTTCTTCGCTTTCATCGCGCAGTGCCGCGATGTCCTTGTGGCGATAGAGCGCGTTGTCGTCGAAGGAGACCTTCGCATCGAGTGCCACGATCTCACCGGCACCGGTGACCACCAGAGGGTTGATCTCAACGATGGCGCAGTCGGACGCGATGAACGCGGTGTACATCGCCTCGACGAACTTGCAGAACGTGTTGACCTGCTTGCCCTCAAGCCCGAGCGCGAAGGCGAGCTTGCGGCCATGGAAGCCGGAGACGCCCGAAGCCGGGTCGACGGCGACGCGCATGATCTTTTCCGGATGATGCTCGGCGACCTCTTCGATCTCCATGCCGCCCTCGGTGGAGGCCATGATGGTCACGCGCGAGGTGTCGCGGTCGATGAGAAGCGAGAGATACAGCTCGCGCTTAATATCGCATCCAGCTTCCACATAGACGCGGCTGACGACCTTGCCGGCCGGGCCGGTCTGCTTGGTGATCAGCGTGTGGCCGATCATCGCCTCGGCGGCCGCGCGGACCTCCTCGATCGACTTCGCCAGACGCACGCCGCCCTTGCCGTTCGGGTCATCGGCGAATTTGCCAGCGCCACGCCCCCCAGCGTGAATCTGGCTCTTCACCACATAAACCGGACCAGGCAGCTTCTTGGCCGCTTCCGCAGCCTCGTCCGCCGTCCAGGCGACATAACCGTCGAGCACTGCAACGCCGTAGCGTTTCAGCAGCTCTTTGCCCTGATATTCATGGATATTCATGGATTATACGCCCAATTTCTTGAAGTCTTCGATGAGAGCCTTCACGGCGTCGCAGGACTTGTCGAACATCGCCTTTTCGGCGGCTTCGAACTGCACTTCGATCACCTTCTCCACGCCGTTAGCACCGATCACCACCGGCACACCGATATAGAGGTCGTTCAGGCCGTATTCGCCGTTCATCTGCACGGCGGCCGGCAGCACGCGGCGCTTGTCGAGCAGGAAGGCTTCGGCCATCGCAATCGCCGAGGCGGCGGGCGCGTAGAACGCCGAGCCGCGTTCCAGCAGTTTGACAATCTCGCCGCCGCCATTGGCGGTGCGGGCGCAGATCGCGTCGATCTTCTCCTGCGTGGTCCAGCCCATCTTGATCAGGTCGGGCACCGGGATGCCAGCAACCGTCGAGTAGCGGGTCAGCGGCACCATCGTGTCGCCATGGCCACCGAGCACGAAGGCGGTGACGTCTTCGACCGAGACGTTGAATTCCTGGGCGAGGAAGAGGCGGAAGCGTGAGCTGTCGAGCACGCCCGCCATGCCGACGACCTTGTTGGCGGGCAGGCCGGAGCGCTTCTGCATCACCCACACCATCACGTCGAGCGGGTTGGTGATAACGATGACGAACGCGTCCGGGCAATGCATCTTAATGCCCTCGGCGACCTGGGCGATCACGCCCGCGTTCTTGGTCAGCAAATCGTCGCGGGTCATGCCCGGCATACGCGGGAAACCAGCGGTGACGATCACCACGTCGGAGCCTGCGATATCGGCGTAGTCGCCGGTGCCCTTCATGGCGCTGTCGAAGCCGTCAACCGGGCCGGACTGCATGATATCGAGCGCCTTGCCCGCGGCCACGCCCGGAAACACGTCGAACATGACGACGTCGCCAAGCTCTTTCAGGCCGATAAGGTGAGCGAGCGTACCGCCGATGTTGCCGGCGCCAATGAGGGCGATTTTCTTGCGAGCCATGGGGGGAAATCCTTCACGGGTTACGGAAACTGTCTCGTTCAGAAACAGCGCCCGCCACGCGCCCGGGCCGCCCGGAAGGCAGGTGTTGCTAGCCCATCGCGACGGTGGCAGCAAGACGTCCGTGCTGCATTTGTGCAACGCAGCAAGGCAATATCAGCACGATTCGTGCGTCGAACTGGGATCGGTTGATCAAAAACTCCAAGCCTAGGCTCGAGGCCTCGCTCGTTATCAACAAGTCACGCATCATTTGCTGCCCGAGCGCATTGTTGCGCTGCAAGCCGGCACCGATCTTCCGCGTGACGGGTGACGAGCCAAATGTCCCTCCGCACACTGCTAAGCCAGAGCCCTAATTCAACCGCCCGAGCAATCCGCGCGCGATCACATGCGCCTGGATTTCGGCGGCACCCTCGAAGATCGACAGGATGCGCGCATCGCAGAGCACGCGGCTGATCGGATATTCGACCGCATAGCCGTTGCCGCCATGGATCTGCACCGCACCATCGGCGTTGCTCCAGGCCACCCGAGCCGCGAGCAGTTTCGCCATGCCCGCCTCGATGTCGCAGCGCTGCCCACTATCCTTCTGGCGGGCGGCGAAATAGGTGAGTTGGCGTGCCATCATCGTCTCGGTGGCCATCCAGGCGAGTTTGGCGCCCACGCGCGGGAATCCGACGATCGGGCCGCCGAATTGGATGCGCTGCACGGCATAGCTCGCCGCAAGCTCCATCGCGTTCTGCGCAACCCCGAGCGCACGGGCGCCGGTCTGGATGCGGGCACTCTCGAAGGTCTCCATCAACTGCTTGAAGCCCTGGCCCTCGACGCCGCCGAGCAGCGCATCGGCAGCCACCCGGAAGCCGTCAAAACCGATTTCGTATTCCTTCATACCGCGATAGCCGAGCACACGGATTTCAGTCCCGCTCATCCCCTCGGCCGGGAACGGGTCGGCATCGGTGCCGCGCGGCTTGGGGGCGAGGAACATCGACAGGCCGCGATGGTCGGTGGAGTTCGGATCGGTGCGCACCAGCAGCGTCATCAAATCGGTGCGGGCACCATGCGTGATCCAGGTTTTGGCACCGTAGATGCGATATTCATCGCCCTCACGCACCGCCCGCGTCCGGAGCGAGCCAAGGTCAGAGCCGGTGCCGGGTTCGGTGAACACCGCCGTCGGCAGGATCGCGCCCGAGGCCAGAGCGGGCAGATAGGTCTCGCGCTGTGCCTGTGTGCCCGCCAGATTGATCAACTCGGCGGCGATCTCCGCACGGGTGCCAAGCGAGCCGACGCCGATATAGCCGAGGCTGAGTGCTTCCGAGACCACGCACATTGCGATCTTGCCCAGGCCCGATCCGCCATGCTCTTCGGCCACAGTCAGGCCAAAGACGCCCATTTCGGCCAGATGGTTGACGATCTCCAGCGGGATCAACTCGTCATTCTGATGCCATTGCTGGGCGTGCGGCGCGATTTCGGTGGCGGCGTAGCGCAGGAACTGGTCCCGCACGGCGCTGATCGTCTCGTCCTCGATGCCGACATCGCCGAAAATCCCGCGCCCGGCGGCATCGACCACAGTGGCGCGCGCTGCTGCGAGTGCGGCGGGTTCCGAGAGTTCGGCCAGCACCGTGTCGGCGAGGAAGGCCAACGTGATCTCGGCCGGGACTCCGATATCACCTGGGCGGATGAATTCGAGCTGCGAGACCGCGATGCCGCCACCGAGTTGGGCGAGAAATTCCGCAAAGCCAAGCCGCAGCATTGCCGCCTCGACCGCACCTAGGCCGCCTTTGCCATCCAGCCTGCGCGCCCAGGCGAGGCTTTGGCGCAGCGCTTCCACATAGGTCGCCTGCCAGGCGAAACCGTGCACGGCGAGTTGGTGATTGTTCAGCGACGCCGCGTCGAGCCTACCGTTGCGCAGGGTGAGCGCAGAGACCGCATTGCGCGAATGGGCGAGCAATTGCTCGGCCAGGGTCAGACCGCGATCACAAAGGTCGAGCAGATGCTGCGTCACGAAATCCCCCAAATGCCATCCCACCCGTGCCAACAACGCGTCATCCTGACGCTTCGCTCAGGATGACGCGAGGGTGCGGCAACAGCGCGAAGCGAATTCCAATGCCTGTTGTCTAAGCCGCGACACCGTCATCCACCAGCTTGGCGTATTGGAGAGATGACATCCCGAGCAGGCCCGTCAACACCTCCTCGGTGTGTTCTCCCAATCGCGGGGCGCGGCTCGGCTTGCGGCGTGGGGTTGCGGTGAAGGCGAGCGGGACGGCGTTGACCAGCAACTTGCCCACGCCCGGCTGATCGACTTCACCGAACATCGGATTGGCCGGTGAGCAGCGCGGGTCGTCATGCACCAATTGGCCGAAATCCTGATACGGCCCCCAGAGGATGCCGCTGCGGGCAAAGGCCGTGGTGATCTCCGCGAGCGTGTGGCGGGCGAACCAGGGCTCCAACACGGCGCAGATCGCGTGGCGCGCCTCGAAGCGCCCGCCTTCATCGTCGAGATCGACCTCCATCATCGGCCCGATCATGGCCAATCGCTCGGACAATCCGGTCGCCTTGCCAATCGCGCGCCATTGCCGGTTGGAGATCGCAGCCAGCATGATCCGGCGGTTGTCGGCCGTGGCGAAATCCCGTCCGAACGCGCCGTAGAGATCATTGCCCATCGGCTGGCGGACAGTGCCGTTGATCATCACATCGGCGACGTAGCCAAGATTGCTCACATTGGCGAGCATCACATCAGCCAGCGAGAGCACGATTTCCTGGCCCTGGCCGGTGTGGCTGCGCGTGCGTTCGGCGGCGAGAAAGCCGGTGGAGAGATAAAGCCCCGCTGCGATGTCCCAGGCGGGCAGCACATGGTTGACCGGTGCCGCATCCGGCCCGGTGGCGAGCGGGAAGCCGCTGGCGCAGTTGACGGTGTAGTCAATCGCCGCCGAGCCGTCAGTGTTGCCGATCAGGCGCATCATGATCAGATCGGCGCGATGCTTGGAGAGCTCGGCGTGGCTCATCCAGCCCGAGGCGGGCAGATTGGTGAGCAGATTGCCCGACTGCACGATCAGCGCGCGCGCGATCTCCTGGCCTGCTTCGGTGGACAGAGCGAGTGTGATGGAGCGTTTGGCCTTGTTCAGCCCGGCCCAATAGAGGCTGCTGCCATCCGGGGCCAACGGCCAACGGGCGATGTCGATATTGCCGCCGATTGGGTCGATGCGAATCACATCGGCCCCCAACTGCGCCAGAGTCATGCCGCCGAGCGGGGCGGCGATGAAGGCGGAGATTTCGACGATGCTGATATCGTCGAGCGGCAAAGACGGCGTGGTCATGCGGTCATGTTCCCGATCTGGAGGCCAGTTCACTCGGTTGGATCATCATCGGCATGCCCTACTGCCGATGCACGATTATCGTGTCGGCACCGGCACGGCGGCCCTTTCCGCCGAAGTTGATCCAGAGGGCCGGAAAACACAAAGCCGGTCAATCGCCAGGTCCGCCAATATGCCTCCATGGCCGACGGCTCGTAGCACGGTCCGACCGATCGGAATCGATCGGCCGGACGTTGCTCTAGTTCAAACGGGTCCCGTGGCTTTTGGATTGATTGGGGTGTCGCATTGAATGTAGCGTGTAGAGATTGCGGGGAGTGACAATGATGAGCTTGCGAGAAGGCCAATTGGCACGGTTGCGCAGCAGTGCAATGCGGCTGTTGGCAATAGCGAGTATCACCTTTGGGTTGCCCGCAGGTTTCTGCGAGACATCACAGGCTCAGGATAGTGGTTACCAAGTTATCCAGGGCACGCGGGTGTTCACCCGGATCGACTACGCTGCAGACAACGCGACATTCAGCAATGAGTGTGGCAGTCAAACGATCTCGCATCGTGATCTCGGTGCCGGTGCCATTCCCACCAACATCATTCCTTGTCCGCGCCCAAGCGCTCCCAAGCCCCCGCCCGCTCCGCCGCCGAGCGCCTACAGCCCCCCGCCCGCGCCGCCGCCAAGTGTCTATAGCCCGCCGCCCGCCAGAACGCCGATCACAGGGGCAGGCACTACGACTCCAAGGGTAGCGCCGCCTCCCAATGTTCCGCCCCCTCCCAACGGCGCGTGCAATTGGCAAGAGGCGAAGATCAATGTGGACTGGGTCATCTCCGTTGATCGCGGAGCGGCGAATACCTTTCAGTTCAATCTTGGCCAGGGCCTCACGCCAGTTGATGCCGTGTTGGCGGCACAGGCCCATAACCGCAACGCGCAACAAAGCATTGTGAATTGTTATGCTCAGGTTGCAAATTATTTGGGAAATGGCGGCCCTGCTGTTCTTCCCAATCAGCCGTTAAACGGAAATGACTGTAAGTGCATAAGCATCAACCGGACTGGAGTTGATCTTACTGGGCATCCTCAGTATGTTGTCGTGAACACCTGCGCTACGATGATGGCCAAAGTTCATTTCATCGGCACGATAGGCGCATCGGCCATGGCGTCGGTGCCAAACCCGCTGGGATTGTCTTACTACACTGAGGAATTTCTACTTTTGGGTGGAAATCCGGTGACAATATCCGCTCCAGATTGGAGTATTGTATCAATTTCTGATGTTTTCCTGCGCAATGCCACATGGAAGCTATCGTGCCACTTTGAGCCATGAGCCGGGGCTCGCGGATACACGGTCCTACATCCAGAACCCGGGATCGGGTACCACGGAACACAAACTCTGTTGTAGGCGGCGGAGCACGGCAAATCCCGTGCTTCGCCTGCCGCAATGTTCAGCCTTGTTTGCCCCAGAACGGGGTCGTCGTGGCCAGATCCTTCGGGTAGATCGTCATCGGCACGCCTTTCTGCCACTGCACGATCACCATGTCGGCCCCGACGCGACGGCCGGTTTCGTCGAATTTGATGCGATGACCGGGATAGAACAGCGCCGGGCCGTCGGTGAGGTCGAGCGCCCGGATCGCCTGTGCCACCTTGTTGCGATCCGCAACACCAGCGGCTTCTAGTGCGGTCTTGAAGATGTGCATGTCGCCATAGGTCGAGATCGAATCCTGCGTCATCCAGGGCTCGTTGAAACGCTTGGAGAACCGGGCAATCAACTCCTCCTGGCCCTTGGAGCCCCAATTGCCGACGGTGACCATCACACCTTCCAGCGCCTCGGCCCCGGCGGCCTTGAGCAGTTCCGGGGTGGCGAAATGCGCGCCGTTGGAGACGATCGGCATCCGTCCACGGCCCAGGCCCATCTCGGCCAGGGTCTCCAGCATCAATTTGTCGTCGGGCAGGTTGGACGACATCAGCATCAGGAAATCCGGCTTGGCGGCGCGCACGCGCTGGACGAGCGAGGTGCCATCAGCGAGCGGCGGGGTGTAGGTCAGATCGACGGTCGTCGTCAGATGCGCATCGGGCAGATATTTCTCACGCAGGCCTTTGATGAAGGACACGTTGGAGGCTGAGTTGTCGGCCACGATGCCAACGGTTTTCGGATCGCGCCCGGCTGCGCGCGCCACGGACATCGCATTCGGGATCGTCTTGCCCGCCATCGCGTCCGAGGTGGCCGAGGTCTGGAAAATGTAGTGGAAACCGCGATTGACGATGCTGTCGGCGAACGAGACCGTCGTCCACGGCAGTTCCGCCCGCTCGGTGACTTCCGTCACTGCCAGCGTGAAGCTGGACAGCCAGGCGCCGGTGCCGCCGACCAGATCGGGGTTTTCCGACAACAGACGCTGAGTGGCGTTCTTGGCCGATTCTGCGGAATCGCCGGTATCGCCCACCACGAGCTTCAGCTTGGCACCGCCGAGGGATTTGATGCCACCGGCGGCGTTGATGTCATCGATGGCCATCTCGCCGCCCATCCGCATCAACTGGCCCTGGCGCGCCCAGGGGCCGGAGAACGGGGCGATGAGTGCGATCTTGACCTCAGCCGGTGCGGCCGAGGCGGTTCTGGAGGCGAGGCTGGGCAGCAGAGCGGCACCGGCAGCGAGCTTGCCGACTTGGCGACGTGTGATACGCATGTCCGTCTTCCTTCCTGGTTTTGTTTATGGTTACGCGGCGGGGTTGATCAGGATGCGGCCGAGCGAATGCCCGGCCTCAACCATGGTGTGGGCTGCGGGCGCCTCAACGAGCGGCAGGGTCTGCGAAATCGACGGTTTGATCCGCCCGAGCGAGAGCAATTGCAGGCAATCCTTCAACTGCTCGCGCGTTGTGCTGGTTGCACTCAGCATCGAGATGGAGCGGAAGAAGAGCTGTGCTGGGTTGAACGGCACGAAATCGCCGGTCAGCTGACCGATCAGCACCCAGCGCCCGCTGATCGCCATGCTGCGGCGAACGCCCTGAAAGACCTGGCTGCCGACGTTGTCGATGCAGACATCAACACCCTCGCCTTTGGTTAGCTCCATCACCTGCTTGGAGAAATCCTCGCCGCGCGTGCCGAGCACGACATGATCGGCCCCGGCCGCGCGCACTTGCTCGACCTTCTCGGGCGAGGTGGTCAACGCGATCACTTCGGCGCCCGCGAGCCGGGCAAGTTGGACGGAATGCATCCCCAACCCGCCACCTGCCCCGGTCACCAGCACGCGTTCGCCGGGGGAGACATTGCCCACTTCGCGAATGGCGTTGAGGATGGTGCCGATGGTGCAGGCGGCGATGGCAGCGTGTTCGAGCGGCACGTTGTCGGGCACGACCGCCAGATTGTCCTCGCTGATCGCGACGAATTCGCAATAGCCGCCGAACAGGCCGACATCGCCGAGGAATTTCATCTGGGCGCAGAGTGGCTCACGCCCGGTGCGGCAGAATTTGCATTTGCCGCAGATGTAATAACGCTGCGTGCTCGCCACCCGGTCACCTTGTCGGAACAGCGTGACATCGCCGCCGACCGCGACCACTTCGCCCGCGATTTCGTGGCCGGGGATGCAGGGCAGCACCACGCCGCGTTTCATCACGCCGTTGCGGATCACCACATCATGGAAACACACCCCGCAGCGCGAGACTTTCACCACCACGTCGCGCGGACCTGGGGTTGGGTCGGGGATTTGCTCGCAACGCAGAACATCGGGGCCGCCGGTGTTTCGGATCACAATCGCGCGCATGGTGTCTCTCCCGCTATGACGTGGTGAACAATCGGTGCAGCTGGTTTTTCTGGAGTTTTCCGGTGACGGTCAGTGGGAGCTTGTCCCAACCGACGAAGACGAAACGGCGTGGGACTTTGAAGGTCGACAGCACTTCGCGGCAATGCGCTTCCAATTCGGCCACACTCGGGGCCGGATCATGCGGCACGATCACGGCGGCGACGATCTCGCCGCGTGCAGCGTCCGGCAGGCCGACGACATAGGCTTGGTCGACGCCGGGATGGGTGAGCAGCACGCCCTCCACCTCGGCGGGCGCGACGTTGATGCCGCCGGTTTTGAGCATTTCCTTTAGGCGGCCACGGAAGCTGAACAAGCCGTTGGCATCGATGGTGCCGAGATCGCCGGTGAGGAAAAAACCGTCTTGATCGAAGGCTTCCGCGGTCCGCTCGGGGTCTTTGTAATAGCAGCAGGTGACATAGCCACGGATGCGCACCTCGCCGGTCGCGGGCAAAGGCAGGATCGCCCCGGTCTCCGGATCGTGCAGACGCACTTCCGTCTTCGGCAGCGGGCGGCCGATTGTGGTGGCGCGGATGTCGACCGGATCCTTGCAATCGCCCACCACACAATTGCCGTAGCTTTCCGTCAGCCCGTAAATCTGGACCAGATCGGGGATGAAGGTTGCAATCAGCTGGCGCATGCGTTCCGGCGTGGCGTAGGTGGCCCCGGTGCGGATCGAGGAGAGGTCGCGCGTGGCGGCGTCCGGATGATCCGTCATCGCCTGCATCATGTTGGGCGTGGCGTAGATCACGTTGCAGCGCTCGGCCTCGATCAGCCGCACGGCTTCGGCGGTCTCGTAGGAATGTTGCAGCACCACGCAGCCCGCACGCGTCATGGTCGCGAACAGCGCGTTCTCGCAGCCCAGGCCCCAGAAGAGCGAGACGGCGAGCCAGACCCGGTCACCCGCCCGAATGCCGATGCGGCTGCCGATGCCGAACATGTTCTCGATCAGGCCGTAATGCTGCAACATCACGCCTTTGGGCAGGGCGGTGGAGCCCGAGGTGTAGAGCAGATAGCCAACGCTCTCCGGTGTGACCTGCGCGGCGTATGCGTCGAGTTCGGCGTCGGTGATGTGGGCGCCTGACCCGTCGAATGCCGAGTAGGGCATCCCGCCCTCGATACTGCCCGCGCCATGCACCACCACCCGGCGCAGCTTCGGCAGACGCTCCGGCCAGGGGCGCAGCGCGTTGAGCAGTTCGAGATAGTCGTATTTGAGGAACCGATCCTCGGTCAGCAGCAGCACGGTGTCGGAATGGCCGATCAGATGCTCCAATTCGCGCGCGGTGGACCAGGTGTTGATGCCCACCATCACGCCGCCGATCACCGTGGTGGCGAGGCAGACCAGGATCCATTCCGGACGATTGCCCATCAGAATACCGACCGAGTCACCGGGGCGCACCCCCTGTGCGATCAGATCCTTGGCGATGCCACGCACGCGGTCCCGCAACTGCGCGTAGGTGTAGCGCTGGCCGTCGCCGACCAGCGCCGCGCGCGCGCCGTGCTCGGCGGCGAGTTCGTCGAGCAAAGCACCAATGGTGCGGGATTTCGGCATCTCCATCGGCAGCGCCCCCTAAGCCGACAGACCGGGCTTGAGCACGATGCGGCCGACCGGGGCGGCACTCTCCGCCATCCGATGCGCTTCGGCGGCAGCCTCCAGCGGCAGCACATGCGAGATCATCGGCTTGACCAGCCCGCGCCGCACCAGCTCCATCGAGTCGATGAACTGACGGCGATTGGTGCTCTTGGCGCTGCGGATCGAGATGTCGCGCATGAAGATCTGCGCCGGGTTCAGCTTGACGAACTCACCAGTGAGCTGGCCGATGAAGATCCAGCGCGCCCCCATGGCCAGGCTGCGGCGCGTCGGCTGGAACGTGTCGGAGCCGACATTGTCGATGGCGACATCAACACCCTTGCCGCGGGTGATCTGGTTGACCTCTTCGGAGAAATCCGAACCGTGGCTGGCAAGCACCACGTGATCGGCACCAGCCTCACGCAACATGGCGACCTTATGCCGCGAGCCGGTGACAGCGATCACCTCGGCCCCGGAAATATGCGCAATCTGCACGCCGTGAATGCCGAGGCCACCGCCCGCGCCGGTGACCAGTACGCGGTCGCCGGGGCGCACCTGGGCGACATCGCGAATGGCGTTCAGCTCCGTGCCGATGGTGCAGGCGACGATGGCGGCTTGATCGAGCGGAACCTCGTCGGGGACGTGGATGACATTGTCCTCTTCCACGCAGACCAGCTCGGAATAGCCGCCATTGAGGTCCATATCGCCGAGGAATTCGCGCTCTTCGCAGGAGGTCTCGCGATCCGACCGGCAATAGCCGCAATGGCCGCAGATATGGCGGCGTTGCAGCGTGGCGACGCGCTGGCCGGGGCGGAAATCCCGCACATCGGGGCCGACGCTCTCAACGATGCCGGAGACTTCATGGCCCGGAATCAGCGGCATCCGGACGCCACGCTTCATCACACCGTTGCGGGTGACCACATCGTGGAAGCACACGCCGCAGGCCTCCACGCGGATGCGCACATCGTTGCGGCGCAGTTCGGGCGGCTCGATATGTTCAAGCACCAGCGCTTCGGGACCACCCGGCGCTCTGACGACCATGGCGCGCATTATTCTTCTCCCTCGTTGAGCGGCATGAATTTGACCAGGGTGGCCTCAGCGGTGACGGCCTCAAAATGCGCGCGCACGCGCATGCCGGCGCGGATGTCCTCGTTGGCCACCCCCAGCAGATTGCTGTAGAGGCGCGGGCCTTCATCGAGCTGGACGAGCACCACGTTGTAGGGAATCTCGGCCTCGAAGCCTTTGAAATATTGCCGGTGAAAGAAGCAGAACGACCACACCGTGCCCTTGCCGCTGGTGTCGATCCATTCGGCATCCGGGCTGAGGCAATTCGAGCAGATGCTGGCCGCAGGGAACCGCGCCTTGCCGCAGGACTGGCATTTCTGCACCACCAATCGGCCCTCGCGCGCAGCGTCGAGAAAGGGCTGGTTGGCCGCACTCAGGCGGGGGAGCGGCTTGTTGTAGGTCTCGCTCATTGGGCGTCACTCCCATAGATGATGGAGGTACAGAGCGGGGCCGCGCAGCAATAGAAGACCAGCTTGGCGTCCTTGACCTGCCGCTGCCCGGTCTCACCGCGCAATTGCCGCACCGCCTCCACATTCAGCGCCCAGCCCTGCATGTAGCTCTCGGAGAGATGCCCTCCGGAGGTGTTGGTGGGGAATTCGCCACCGAGTTCGAGACGTCCGCCCTGCACCCAGCGCCCGCTCTCGCCGATGGGGCAAAAGCCAGCGCCCTCCAGCGAGAACAGAACCGTGGGTGTGAAATTGTCGTAGACCATCAGCGCATCCATGTCGGCGTGCGTGACGTCGGCCATCCGGAAGCAATCCTTGGCCGCACTGGCCATCGGCGCGTGCCAGAAATCATCCGGCGGCAGATTGCTGCCCGCCAGTTCGGTGCCCTGGCCGAAGCCACGGATATACACCGGCTTCTTCGCCATATCGCGCGCCCGCTCGGCGGAGGTCACGATCAGCGCCACGCCGCCGTCATTGATCAGGCAGTAATCGAGCAGATGCAGTGGCTCGACGATGAAGCGGGAATTCTGGTGGTCTTCGACGGTGATCGGGTTGCGCATCACCGCATGCGGCGTCATCGAGGCGTGCTTGCGGAAGGCAACCGAGACGGCGGCCATCTGTTCGCTGGTGGTGCCGTAAAGCTCGGCGTGGCGCTGGAACATGATCGCATGCGCGGCACCCGGCGAGGTCATTCCATAGGGGAACCACAAACCGCCATCACCGCCGCCATAGCGGTCATTCTCGCCACCATATTTCTCGCCGACCGAGCGGCCATCATTGCCGTAGACGAGGGCGACGACATTCGCCATCCCGGCGGCAATTGCCATCGCCGCCATTTGAATCGAGGCACCGGACATCCGCCCCTGACCGGGGGTGATGGCGGTGTAGCGCGGGTTGATGCCGAGCATTTCGCCAAAGCGTTGGTAGTCGGGGACGCGGCTGACGATCAGACCGTCGATATCGGTGTGTTTCAGACCGGCATCGGCCAAGGCCTCGCGCAGCGCCCAGGCACCGAGATCATAAGGCGTCTGTCCCGGCAGCCTGCCGAAACTTGTGTGCCCGACGCCGACGACGGCAGCGGCGTTTCGCATGGCATGAGCACCCATCTTTTTCTCCGCTCCTTCAATCTCGCGCCAAAATCAAAGCGCTCTTATGTGCTTGCGCCCCGCCCGAGGTGACGAGACAGGTCTGTGCATTGTCCACTTGGGCGGTTGAATCACCGCGCATCTGCCGCACGCCTTCGATCACCAGATTGAGGCCGTGCAGATAGGCTTCCGACAGCAAGCCGCCCGCCGTGTTGCTGGGCAGCGCGCCGTGCGGCCAACGGAGATTTCCCGCTTGCGCGAACGGACCACCCTCGCCACGGCCGCAAATGCCGAAATCCTCCAGCGCCATGATCACCACGCCAGTGAACGCGTCGTAGATTTGCGCCACGTCGAGATCAGAGGGCGTGATGCCCGCCATGCCGAACAGCGCTTTGGCCAACTCACGCGAGTTCACAGTGGCGTAGTCGTCGATAGCCATGTTGTGCGAGCCGGAAGGGCCGAGACCCCAGCCCGGATTGCTCGCCTGTGCGGCGGCCAGAATCCGCGTTGGAACGTGCCGCAAATTGCGTGCGCGTTCGCGGGAAGTGACGATGATGGCGCAGGCCCCATCGGTCTCCAGGCAGCAATCGAACAGCCGGAACGGATCGGCGATCAGGCGTGAGGCCTGATGGTCCTCATAGGTCAGCGGCGAGCGGGCCACCGCGCGCGGGTTGCGCTGGGCGTGGCTGCGGAAGGCGACTGCCACCTCGGCCAGCGCATCGGTGCTGGTGCCGTAGAGATGCATATGGCGGCGGAAGGTGAGAGCGACGAACTGGGCTGGGGTGAGCAATCCGAATGGGGCCATGTGTGAGCCGCCAATCGGGCGTGGGCGATACTGGCCGAAACGCTGATACTGGCCCTGACACAGCGAGCGATAGACCACCACCGAATTGCAAATCCCGGCATGCACCGCCAGCGCCGCATTCATCACTGCGCCTGAGCAGCCACCGCCACCCGCGCCCCAGACCATATTGGAGAAGCGCAGACGCGGCAGGCCCAACGCCTGCTGCACCCGCACCGGCTCGTGGCGCTCATCGCCGAAGGAGCAGAAGCCGTCGATATCCTCGATATCCATGCCTGCATCATCGGCGGCGGCTTTGATTGCCTGGCAGAGCAGGGCGAATTCGCTGATGTCGAGAATGCTCGCCCGCTTGCCGTAGCGGCTTTCACCGATGCCGACGATGGCGGTGCGGTCGGCGAAACTCATGCGCGCCGCCAACGCGGCAGATAGCCGCCTTCCGCTGTCGCCTCCCAATGAAGGACGACTTTCATGCCGATATGCACTTCGTCAGCGGCGACATCGACGACATTGCCGACCATGCGGACATCATCGGCACCGTCGAGCAGGACGACGACGATGTTGTAGGGGCCGAAGCCGCGTAGGGCGGGGTGGGTGGCGTGATGGGCGATGGTGTGGCTGAACACGGTCCCGGTGCCGGGCACTTCGGCCCAGGTGAAGTCCATGCTCCGGCAGGCGGGGCAGGTCGGCATCGGGGTGTGGCGGAAATGGCCGCAGGCGCTGCAGCGCTGGATGCGCAATTCGCGGCGATTGCAATGTTCCCAGAAGCCCAGATCATCCAGATCGGCGGCCGGTGTCGGCAATCCCGGGGGCAGATAGGCGGAAGATGCCGTCACTCCGCCGCCTCCGGTCGTTTCCAGCCATGTTTGAGCACTTCCTCATTCGCACCACCTGGCGGCGTGCCGGGGCGGAGCGAGGGAGGTGTGGCCGAGAAATCCCACGGCATCGGTCCGAACGTGACCTGACCCCAAGCCTCGGTCTGGAAAATGTTGATGATGCCATTGGCGAGGTAATGCGCGTGCTCGCGAAAGACGTCGAAGGTCAGGAACGGTGTGGCGGGCACCGCCGCGTCGTGCAGGC